>JBLIZX010000205.1:0-3270 GCA_048860285.1 Macromonas sp.
TGCAACTCGACATTGGCGTGTTTGTGCTGGACACCGGCGCGCTGCACACCGAAACGCTGGCCCTGCTGGAACGCACCGAGGCGCATTCGCGCGCCCCCGTCACGGTGTACCGCCCACAACACGAGGCGGTGATCCACTTCATCCGCCGCGAAGGCCAGGATGCGATGTACAAGAGCATCGCCCTGCGCAAAGAGTGTTGCGGTGTCCGCAAAATGGAGCCGCTGGCACGCGCGCTGGCGGGGCAAAAGGCGTGGATCACAGGCCTGCGCCGCGAACAATCCAGCGCCCGCGCCGAAGTACCGCTGATCGACACCAGCGAAGTGGCCAGCAAAGGCCTGACCAAGTTCAACCCGCTGGCCAACTGGACATGGGGCGATGTGTGGCACTACATCGGCGAAAATGGCGTGGACTACAACCCGCTGCACGACCAGTTCTACCCCAGCATCGGCTGTGCGCCCTGCACCCGTGCCATCAGCTTGGGCGAAGAATTCCGCTCCGGCCGCTGGTGGTGGGAAGATGAAAGCGCCAAAGAGTGCGGCCTGCACGTCAAGTCATAACCCCTTACAAGCACCATTTATGAGCCACCAACTCAACAACTCCCACCTGGACGCGCTGGAAGAGGAAACCATCTTCATTCTGCGCGAAGTGGCCGCCACTTTCGAGCGCCCGGCGCTGCTGTTTTCGGGCGGCAAAGACTCGCTCGTGATGCTCAAGTGCGCCGAAAAAGCGTTTGGCATTGGTCGCATTCCGTACCCGCTGCTGATGATCGACACCGGCCACAACTTCCACGAAGTGACCGACTTCCGCGACTTCCGCGCCAAAGAGCTGGGTGCCGAGCTGATTGTGCGCAGCGTCGAGGATTCGATGGCGCGTGGCACCGTGCGCCTGAGCCACCCCGGCGAAAGCCGCAACGCACACCAGTCCGTCACGCTGCTCGAAGCGATTGAGGAATTCCGCTTTGACGCGCTGATGGGCGGTGCCCGCCGCGACGAAGAAAAAGCGCGCGCCAAAGAACGCATCTTCAGCCACCGCGACGCGTTTGGCCAATGGCAACCCAAGGCCCAGCGCCCTGAGTTGTGGACGCTGTTCAACACCCGCTTGCAGCCGGGCGAGCACTTTCGCGTGTTCCCCATCAGCAACTGGACGGAAATGGACGTGTGGCAGTACATCGAGCGCGAAAACATTGCGCTGCCCAGCCTGTACTACACCCACCAGCGCGAGGTGGTGGAGCGCAAGGGCCTGCTGGTGCCTGTCACCCCCCTGACCCCGCCCAAGGAAGGCGAAGAAGTGGTGGTGCGCGACGTGCGCTTCCGCACCGTGGGCGACATCACCTGCACCTGCCCCGTGGCCAGCACCGCCGCCACCCCGGGCGAGATCGTGATCGAGACCTTGGCCGCCGACCTGAGCGAACGCGGTGCGACCCGCATGGACGACAAGACCAGCGACGCATCGATGGAAAAACGCAAGCGCGAAGGCTACTTCTAAACCGCCCCCCGACCCAAAGAAAGCAAGAACATGGACGCATTGAAATTCATCACCTGCGGCTCGGTGGACGACGGCAAGAGCACGCTGATTGGCCGCCTGCTGGTGGACAGCAAAGCCGTGCTGCAAGACCATCTGGCGGGCGTGACCCGTGGCGGCGAGGCCGATTTGGCCCTGCTGACCGATGGCCTGAGCGCCGAACGCGAGCAAGGCATCACCATCGACGTGGCCTACCGCTACTTCAGCACCGAAGCGCGCAAGTTCATCATTGGCGACGCACCCGGCCACGAACAGTACACCCGCAACATGGTCACGGCCGCCTCCAGCGCCGATGCCGCGGTGGTGCTGGTGGATTCCACCAAGCTGGACTGGGCCAACCCCACCCTGCAACTGTTGCCACAAACCCGCCGCCATTCGCTGCTGTGCAAGCTGCTGCGCGTGCCCAGCATCGTGTTTGCCGTCAACAAGCTCGATGCGGTGGACGATGCCACGGTGGCGTACCAGAACATCAGCGACGCACTGGCCACGTTTGCCGCTGAAGCGGGCATTCCCGTGACCGCTACGGTACCGGTGTCGGCGCTCAAGGGCTGGAACGTGGTGGACGTAACCAACCCCGGCTGGTGCGGCTACAACGGTGCCACACTGCTGCAAATTCTGGAGCAACTGCCCAACACCCCCACCGACACCACCGCGCCAGTGGCGCTGCCGGTGCAGTGGGTGGAGAAACAGCACGACAGCAACGTGACCCACCAAGGCCGCCGTGTGTTTTGGGGCCGTGTGGCCGCTGGCACCTTTGTGCCGGGCACCGAAGTGCAAGTGTTTCCGAGTGGCCAAAAAGCCGTGGTGGCCCAAGTGCTGGACCACGCCCGCCGCCCGCAAGACGTGGCCGCTGGCCGCAGCGCCGGTGTGGTACTCGACCGTGAAGTGGACGTGTCGCGCGGCGACTGGATTGTGGCGGCTCCAGTGGCCGCTGCTGTGGCCGAAGACGATTTCGACACCCCTGCCGCCGTCAGCGCCTACCCCGGCCACAAAGAACTGTCCACCACCGTGGCGTGGCTGGACGACGAACCGCTGATCGCAGGCCGCGTCTATTGGGCGCTGCACGGACACCGCTGGGTTAAAACCAAAGTCAAGCGCGTGGTTCACAAGCTCGAAATCAACACACTGGCCGAGCTCGACTCCGACCACCTCGACCCCAACGCCATCGGCCACGTGGAGCTGCTGCTGCAAGAAGCCATCCCAGCCGTACCATTCGCGCAATCGCGCGTGCTGGGCGCGTTGATTCTGGTCGATACCGCCACCCACAAAACCTCGGGCGCGGTGCTGGTCAACTGAACTTAAAATCAGGCCCTTGACACACAGCCGACCTGCGGTGCGCCCTGCGTGTGCCGGGTCGGTTGTGCCATTTTTTCTCCAACACCTTGCGCTGCCCTGTGCAGCCCCGCCGCCATGACCCACATCGTTACCGAAGCCTGCATCGCCTGCAAATACACCGACTGTGTGGACGTTTGCCCCGTGGACTGCTTCCGCGAAGGCCCCAACTTCCTCACCATCGACCCCGATGAGTGCATCGACTGCGCCGTCTGCATCCCGGAATGCCCCGCCGGTGCCATCTACGCCGAAGAGGACGTGCCCAAAGACCAGCAACACATGATCAAGCTCAACGCCGACTTGGCGCGCCTGCCCAACTGGAAGAGCATCACCAAGCGCAAGGCACCCCTGCCCGACGCAGACGCGATGAAAGACCGCACCGGCAAACTGTCGCTGCTGCAACGCTGATGGAGCCAT
>JBLIZX010000206.1:0-2841 GCA_048860285.1 Macromonas sp.
ATAGCCTGAACAACCGGCCCCGCGCGACGCACGGCTTCAATACCCCACTGGCTGTCTATGAGCTCATGCTCAAGCAGCTGCAAACCACCCCGGATTCTGTCCCTTGAAACCGGTGTTGCACTTCAGTTTTGAAACCGCCCAGTCACAGATTTGTGAGTGTCTTTTGGATACTCGCAAACGATGACGCAAAACTGCTTCATCCGCCACCGCCGGACGAACCACCCCTGCTACGCACAATGCGCGCATCAGCTTCTGGGCTACCTTTTGCGACTTGGCCGTAAAACCGCCGCTGGCGCTGCATGGCTTGTCCAGTGGGGGGCATTGCCGATGATGGAGCCTCTTTGCTGCTGGTGCTGATTTTTGTTTGGGACTGTTTATCTCTGTCTGGTTTTGTGGTAGAAACGCACCACGAAATAAAAGCTGGGTGTTCCAGCTACAACTAAAAGCGGCGAACCATTGATGGTTTTGCACGCCCCTACACTTTCAACGACAGCCCCTCGGTGCAGACCTTGGGGCTTTTTGCTTTTCTGACTCAGTAAAGGACTCGCCACCAGAGCACGATCACCGCCACAACCAACGCCACCCGCCCAGAGCAATCTCGGCGGGTTTTTTTTCGCCTCTTCAAGATCCAATCTATGCCAATTCGCAATACACAATACCCAGCAATCGAGCAAATCACAGCAACCGCTGTGCCGACACCACAGGCCGCCTTCTACCTGAACCGCAGCAATTGCACGCTGCGGACTTGGGCCTGCAAAGAAAGCGGCCCACTGCGCCCGCTGCGAGTGAATGGCCGCTTGGCGTGGCCCGTCAGCGAAATCCGCCGCCTACTGGGGGTATCCGCATGAGCAGCACACCGAACACCGTGCCCGCATGGGGCATCTTGCGTATTGCCGATGTGAAGGCCGCAACCGGCATCTGTTCGCACACGACCATCTACAACGCTATCGAAGCCGGGACATTCCCCAATTCCATTCCGCTGGGCACCCGCGCCGTGGGTTGGCCAGCCGATGAGGTGCAAACCGTGGTGGCTGCCCGCGTTGCCGGTGTTGACGATGCCGGGTTGCGCCAGTTGGTACAGCAACTGCACGAGTCCCGCCGCACCAAATACCAAAACCTGCTGGGCCGCGTGTTGGGCCACACCACCGATAACCCGGCACCAGCGCAGCAACGCGCCGCCAGCCACTTGGCTGTTGTGGGAGTCGCAGCATGAGTACCATAACAAACACCGTGCCCGACCTGCTGGAACTGGTGCTGGTCAAGGACGAACCGCGTATTGACTCGCGCTTGCTGGCCCAACAACTTCGCCGCCCACATTACGGCATGTTCGAGTTGATCAAGCGGTACGAGGGCAAGCTCAAAAAGCTGGGAAAGGTCACATTTCAAATGGGAGCTTCGGAGGGCAGCAAGACCGGCCAGAAGGAACGGTTTGCATTGCTCAACGAAAATCAAGCGTACTTCGTACTGGTACTGAGAACGTGTTCACGATCCATAAGATTTGGTTGAAAATGCGGGGATGCGCAGTAAAAAGTACCCCAGTGATATCAGCCGCGAACAATTTGCCGTGATTTTGCCGATGCTCGAATCGGTGCGGCGCAAGACCAAGCCCAGAACGGTAGACCTGTACGAAGTGTTCTGCGCGGTGCTGTACCTGCTGCGCAGTGGCTGTCAGTGGCGAGCGCTGCCCAGCGACTTTCCCAAATGGCGCACGGTGCATTCGTACTTTGCCAAATGGAGCGAACCAGATGAGGATGGGGTGAGCGTGCTGGAGCGGGCGTTAAAAAAATCAGGTTGGCGCGGCCCGCGAGAGACTGGGGCGCAACGCTTGCAGCACGTTCTTGATCGTGGACGCGCAGAGCGTGAAGAATGCGGACACGGCAGGCAGCAAGGGCTATGACGCGGGCAAGAAGGTGTCGGGGATCAAGCGCCACATAGCGGTGGACACGCAGGGCTTGCCGCACGCCATTGCGCTGACCACGGCAGATGTGACGGATCGCCAAGGAGCGTTGCAGGCGTTCAAACGTTGCAAGGGTGCTTTGGGTCAAGTTCAAAGCGTTCTGACCGACGGTGGTTACACGGGGGAGCCTTTTGCGCAAGGCGTACGCGAGATTTTGGGAGAGCAAGTGACGGTGCAGGTGGCCAAGCGCAGCGAACTGCACACATTCAAAGTCATGCCCAAGCGCTGGGTGGTGGAGCGCAGCTTTGCCTGGTTGGACAAGAACAGGCGGTTGTGGAAAAACTGCGAGCGGTGGCTCAACACCAGCTTGCAGTTCGTGCATTTGGCATTCTTGGCACTCTTGCTCAGAAGATTGTGAACACGTTCTGAGGTTGACGCGCCCACCAGGCAAGACGTAGTGCCCAGCGTTGCGTCGGCGGATGTCCTCGCGCGGGCACAACAAAAATTTGTTGTCAGCACGGATGATGCCCCACGCCACCGTCACGAAGCGGATCGGTTTTCCGGTCTTGGCGCGCTCCAATTCAAGACGCTGTAGCAAGGCGCGCTGTTCTTCCAATATGTGTGGGGGGCGATGGTTGCCCTGTTGCCAGTAATCGCGTGGCAGGAATACGCCCTGTGGGTCAGCCAGCGTTGCCAGTACAGACCTTGCGGTCAACGCTGCTGGAAAGGACACAAACGACCACCTGTGCGCCATCAGGTCTTGTTCGTCCAGCAGTGTCATGGCGCAAAACAGGCGCCGCACAAAACTTACGGTGCTCTCACCCGCAGCATCCACCAGCACGGTTTCGGGAACGCGCTCCTTGATGGGCCCTTCTTCGGCGTGGAGCGGCAGGCAAGCGAGCAATTCAGGCAGACGGACGGCAGACACGGTGTTGCTTTAGGAA
>JBLIZX010000207.1:0-4095 GCA_048860285.1 Macromonas sp.
TCAGGGCCTTGGCCACGCGGGTACGCGGGTCGGTGTCGTCTTCGTTGACGGCTTGCTGCATCTTGAAGTCGAACTTGGCGCGCACGAACGGCGCATCAATGCCCAGCGATTCGTAACCAGCCGGTGCCACGTTTTCTTCCAGATCCAGCACCAGGCCTTCGCGGGTGGCGAAAGCGAAGTCGTCGTCGATGTAGGCATCACCGGGGGTGTTGACCTGGGTGGTCAGGGTGCGGTGGCCAGGCTTGGCGATGTGGAAGTGGATGTGGGCCGGACGGATGCCGTGGCGACCCAGCACGGCGAAGATTTCGTGGGTCGGGCCAGAGGGCGGAATTTCGTAGCCCGGAGCGATGGTGGTGCGGAAACGGTACTGGCCCTTTTCGTTGGTCACAATCTTGCGGCGCAGTTCGTGTTCCTTCATGCCCGGGAAGAAGTGCGAGTAGCCACCCTTCTCGTTGCAGTGCCAAGCGTCCATTTCAGCGCCAGCCACCGGCTTGCCTTCGTGGTCGTACACGGTGCCTTCCATCACCAGCACCTTGCCGGTGCCGCGCAGGGTGGAGTCGTCGTCGAGCTGGGCTTCGTAGTCGAACTTGGGCGCACCGGCCACGTACAGCGGGCCTTCGATGGCGCGCGGGGTACCGGCGGCGATGCCAGCGGCTTCGTCGGCTTCGTCCATCATGATGTCGAGCAGGCGGTCAAAGCCCAGGCCGGCGGTGATCAGGCCGATCTGCTTAGTCTCGCCCAGGCGGGTCAGCCAGTCGCAGGCGGCCCAGAACTCGTCCGGGGTCACCTTCATCTCGTCGATGGTCTTGAACAGGTCGGCGGTGATGCGGGTGATGATGGCGCGGGCACGCGGGTTGCCTTCGTTGATTTTGATGGTGTTGACACGCTCAAGCAGTTGCTCTTTGGTGTATTCGTTTTTGCTCATGGTGATGTCTCCTGGCTTGGGGTTAAAAAAACAACGGGAAAAAACTTGGAACGGGTTACGCAATCGCCGAGGGGTGTTGGGCCAGCGGCGTAACGTGGATCTTCATGTACGGGAACAGCGGCAGTTGCGACAGCAGGGTGTGCAGCTCGTCGTTGGAGGCCACATCGAACAGGCTGTAGTTGGCGTATTCGCCCACCACGCGCCACAGGCTCTTCCAGCGGCCATCGCGTTGCAGGTCTTGCGCGTAGGCCTTTTCGCGGGCCTTGATTTCGTTGGCTTGCTCGACCGGCAGGTCGTGCGGGATGTTCACATCCATGCGAACCAGAAATAACATGGGGTAACTCCAGAGGAAAAAACGGGGGTCAGGCCGTGGCCTTGTGGCCCAGGTCGATGTGGGTGGCGGTCAGGCCAGCGCGGGCGCGGTCAAAGCGGTCGAGCTGTGCCAGATCCACGTTGATACCAAAGCCGGGGCCATCGGGCAGTTGCAGTTCAAAATCGACAATCGGCATGCGCTCGGTCACGATGTCGTCCACCAGCAGTTGGGGGCCAAACAGTTCACAACCGCTGTGCTGCGCGCCTAGGGTCGAGAACACATGCGCCGAGGCGGCGCTACCGATGGAGGTCTCCAGCATGGTGCCGCCGTACCAGCCGATGTCGGCGGCTTCGGCCACCGCTGCCACTTGGCGGGTGCGGATCAGGCCGCCGTGCTTGGCCACCTTGAGCGAGAACACGTGGCTGGCCTGTGCGCGGGCCAGCATCATCGCGTCTTGCGGGCTGCACACGGTTTCATCGGCCATGATGCTGGCGCGGTCGCCCAACGTGGCGGTCAGGGTCTTGAGGGCTTCGACGTTCCATTTGGCCACGGGCTGTTCAATCAGCGTGACACCCGCTTCAATGAGTTGCGGCAGGTAGCGGCGGGCGGTGTTGCCGTCCCAAGCCTGGTTAACGTCCACGGTCAAGGTGGCTTTGCCTTCCAGACCACGGGCAATCTGGCTCACCACCGCCACGTCTTGCGCCGGGGTGCGGGCACCAATTTTCATTTTGAAAATGCGGTGGCGCTTTTGTTCGAGGCGCAACTGGGCTTCTTCCAAGTCCTTGGCCACATCGCCACTGGCCAGTGTCCAAGCCAGGGGCAGGCTCTGGTGGCGTTTGCCGCCCAGCAGTTGGTAGGCGGGCAAGCCGAGGCTGCGCGAGACGGCATCGATCAACGCCATTTCGACCGCACTCTTGGCAAAAGCGTTTCCTTTGCAGAAAGCGTCCATGCGGGCCAGGGCACCGCCAAAGCTGCCACCGTCTTGGCCGATCAGGGCCGGGGCGAGGTAGTTGTCGATGGCGTGCTTGATGCTTTCGGGGGATTCTTCGTTCCAAGACGGGCCGCCAATGGTGGCCGCTTCGCCAAAACCCGTGGCACCGTTGGCCAACCACAGTTGCACGATGACGGGGCTTTGGCGGCTGATGGCACCAAACGACAGCTTGTGCGGACGGATGGTGGGAATATCCAGAATCCGCGCTTCAATGCGCTCAATAGAGAAACGACCCGTCATGGAAAACAACCTTTGTGTCGGTGAGATTGGAAAACCACGCTAGCGTAAGGGCAAATTTGCCCCAGTTCCAATGATTTATTTTCGACAAAACGTTCGATTTCAACGAACATTTGCATAGTTGATATACGATTGCATGATGGAACTTCGACAACTGCGCTATTTTTTGGACATTGCCGAGACCGAGCACCTGACGCAATCGGCACACAACCTGTTCGTGACGCAATCCACCCTGTCACACGGCCTGCGCCAACTGGAACAAGAACTGGAAGTGGACTTGTTCGACCGTCTGGGCCGGGGGCTGAAACTGTCGCAGGCGGGGGCAGAATTCCGCGCTTATGCGCTGCGGGCACTCAAAGAGCTGGAAGCGGGCCGCATGGCGCTGACCGACTTGAACGGCCTGCAATCGGGACGCTTGACGGTGGGTGCATTCCCCACGTTTCTCAACACCGTGGTACCGGCCACGGTGGTGGCTTTCAGCACGGCCTACCCCAAAGTGGCGGTGGAGGTGCGCGCCCTGCGCGCAGGTGCCATTGAGGAACAATTGGTGCGGGGGGAGCTGGATTTGGGCATTGCCTTCCACCCCACCGCGCACGAAGACATTGAAACCGAGCTGCTGTTCCACGAACGCTTGCTGTTGGTGGTCAACCCCAGCCATCCGCTGGCACGGCACCACAGCCTGCCACTGGCGCAGCTCCACCAAACGCCCTTGGCACTGTTGTCGCGCCAGTTTGCCACGCGGCGACAAATCGACGACAGCCTACAACAAGCGGGGATAGCCCCACCGGTTCGGATCGAAATGGAATCGGTCGAGGCACTGCTGGGCGTGTGCCGTTGCAGCAACGAACTGGCCAGCATCGTGCCCGAACGGGCGGCCCGGCTGACACCAGACTTGCACGTCGTGGCATTGACCGAGCCAGAAATGGTACGCCACGCCGGACTGTTGTGGCGCAGGGGCGCATCGCGCAGTGTGGCAGCACGCGAATTTGCGGTGCAATTGCGCGCCATTCAGCAACAAACCGCCGACGCGCTCATGATGACACGCCTACCGCTGACACACGCCATTGGCCCCCTGCCAGGGCGCTAAAGCCTCAAAGATGGGCCCAAAATTCGGTCAACAAGGCAGCAAAGGCTTGTGGTTGTTCGACCGCACTCAAGTGCGCAGCGTCCAAGCTGACCAGCTTGGCCCCAGAGATGCCATCGACCATCACTTGCGACATGGCGGGTGGCGTAGCCTCGTCGCGGCTGCCCACAATCACCAGCGTAGGGCAAGCAATGCGAGCGTTGCCCGCGTTGAGGTCAATTTTGGCCACAGCTTCACATGCCGCGGCGTAGGGCACCGGCGCAGTGGCTTCGAGCACAGCGCGCAACGCTGCCACCTTGGCAGCACCACCGTGGGTCTGGTCGGCACGGAATTCGAGCGTGAACCAGCGTTGCATCGCGCCATCGGCAATCGGGGCTACACCATTGGCCAACACAGTGTCAATACGGGCCTGCCACATGGTGCGGGCCACGTCGTCGTAATGGCTGGCGGAGTTGGCGATGGTGATGCTGCGCACCAACTCGGGGTAACGCGCACCCAGCGATTGGGCGGTCATGCCCCCCATCGACAATCCGACAAAATGCACC
>JBLIZX010000208.1:0-3857 GCA_048860285.1 Macromonas sp.
TCATCCCATGTCACGCTTGCCGTCCGTGTCTGACTCTGCAATGGGGTCAGGGGGCTTGGCCTTGGCGCAAGCCATAAACCGCGCTTGTTTTTTCTGGCGTGTGGTCGTGTGTTGTCGATCCCGCGCCTTCGTGCTCCCACATGGAGCAATGCTTGGATGAACGTCCCGCACCGCGCGGGCCTTGAGCTGTAGGAGGCTCCCCTTGATCACCGAAACCGAATTCCAGGACTTGGCCCGCCAAGGCTACAACCGCATTCCGCTGACCGCCGAAGCGTTTGCGGACCTTGAAACCCCACTCTCGCTGTACCTCAAGTTGGCCCACGTGCAAGACGGTGGCCGCAACAGCTTTTTGTTGGAATCTGTGGTCGGCGGCGAGCGTTTTGGCCGTTACAGCTTCATTGGCCTGCCCGCGCGGGTGGCACTCAAGGCCAGTGGCTTTGGTGCTCTGGCCAAGACCGACATCGTGCGCGATGGCGTGGTGGTGGAAACCGTGCCCGGTAACCCACTGGACTTCATTGAGGCCTACCAGCAACGCTTCAAGGTCGCGCTGCGCCCCGGCATGCCGCGCTTTTGCGGTGGTTTGGCGGGGTACTTCGGCTACGACACCGTGCGCCATATCGAGAAAAAACTCGCGCACAGTTGCCCGCCCGACGACATCGGCATGCCCGACATCCACTTGCTGCACTGCGAGGAGTTGGCCGTCATCGACAACCTCTCCGGCAAACTGCACCTCATGGTCTACGCCGATCCGGCAGAACCCGAGGCTTACGAACGCGCTCAGGCGCGGTTGGACGAACTCAAGGCCCGCCTGCTGGTACCGGTGCAAGTGCCCAAAGTCCATCCCGGCCCGCACGCGCCTCAGACCCACAACCGCACGCAAGAAGACTTTGTGGCGGCGGTGGAGCGTGCCAAAGCCTTGATCCGCGCCGGTGATTTCATGCAAATTGTCATGGGCCAGCGCATCAGCAAGCCCTACACGCAAAGCCCCCTAAGCCTGTACCGCGCCTTGCGCAGCCTCAACCCCAGCCCTTATATGTACTACTACCACCTGGACGATGCCCAAGTGGTGGGTTCCTCGCCCGAAATTCTGGTGCGGCAAGAACAAGTTGCGGCGGGCACCAAGGTCACCATCCGCCCGCTGGCCGGTACCCGCCCGCGCGGTGCCACCGCCGAGCTGGACCAAGCCGCTGAAAAAGACCTGCTGGCCGATGCCAAGGAACGCGCCGAACACGTCATGCTCATCGACCTGGCCCGCAACGACATCGGTCGCATCGCCCAGACCGGTAGCGTCAAAGTCACCGAAGCCTTTGCCATCGAACGTTACAGCCACGTCATGCACATCGTCAGCAACGTCGAAGGCCTGCTCAAGCCGGGCCTGAGCAGCATGGACGTGCTCAAGGCCAGCTTCCCGGCGGGTACCTTAAGCGGCGCACCCAAAGTCCACGCCATGGAGCTGATCGACCAACTCGAACCCACCAAGCGCGGCGTGTACGGCGGCGCGTGCGGCTACCTCAGCTACGCGGGCGACATGGACGTGGCCATCGCCATCCGCACGGGTGTGCTCAAGAATGGCCTGCTGCATGTGGCCGCTGGCGCTGGCGTGGTGGCCGACTCGGTGCCCGAGCTGGAATGGAAAGAAACCGAACACAAGGCCCGCGCTGTGCTGCGTGCCAGCGAACTGGTCGAGGAGGGTCTGCAATGAGCCGCATCAAACTGCTGATGGTGGACAACTACGATTCGTTCACCTACAACATCGTTCAGTATTTTGGCGAGCTGGGGGCCGAGGTCGAGGTGTTCCGCAACGACGACATCACCCTCGAAGGCATTGCCGCGCGCCAGCCGGATCGGCTGGTCATCTCGCCCGGCCCGTGTTCGCCCGCCGAGGCCGGTATTTCCGTGGCCGCTATCCAGCACTTTGCGGGCAAGTTGCCCATTTTGGGCGTGTGCCTGGGCCACCAAAGCATCGGGGCCGCCTTTGGCGGCGAGATCGTGCGTGCTCAGGAACTGATGCACGGCAAGACCAGCGTCATCACCACCACGCAAGAAGGCGTGTTTGCCGGACTGCCCACACAGTTCACCGTCAACCGCTACCATTCGCTGGCCATCGCGCGTGCCACTTGCCCGGCGGTGCTCAAAGTCACCGCCTGGACGGACGACGGCGAGATCATGGGTGTGCGCCACACCGAACTGCCCATCCAAGGCGTGCAATTCCACCCCGAATCCATCCTGACCGAGCACGGCCACGCCATGCTGAAAAACTTCCTCGACCAGGCCTGATGCCATGACCACGCCACAACCCCACCTCATCACCCCGCCCGAGGCGCTGCAACGGGTCATCGAGCACCGCGAAATCTTCCACGATGAGATGCTGCACCTCATGCGCCTCATCATGCGTGGCGAGATGTCGCCCGTCATGACCGCTGCGCTGATTGCCGGATTGCGCACCAAGAAGGAAACCATAGGCGAAATCACCGCCGCTGCCCAGGTCATGCGCGACTTTTCCGTCAAGGTCGATGTGGCCGACACCACCCACATGGTGGACATCGTCGGCACCGGCGGCGATGGCTCACACACCTTCAACATCTCCACTTGCACCATGTTTGTGGTGGCGGCAGCGGGCGGCAAGGTCAGCAAGCACGGCGGACGCAGCGTCAGCAGCAAATCCGGCAGCGCCGACGTGGTGGAAAGCCTGGGCATCAGTCTCAACCTGACCCCGGCCCAGATCGCCACCTGTATCGCACAGACCGGCATCGGCTTCATGTTTGCGCCCAACCACCACCCGGCCATGAAGAACGTGGCCCCGGTGCGCAAAGAGCTGGGCGTACGCACCCTGTTCAACATCCTGGGGCCACTGACCAACCCGGCGGGCGCACCCAACATCGTGCTGGGCGTGTTCCACCCCGATCTGGTCGGCATCATGGTGCGCGCGCTGCAACGCCTGGGCGCGCAGCACGCGCTGGTGGTACACGGCAAGGACGGCATGGACGAAGTCAGCCTCGGTGCCGCCACCTTGGTGGGCGAACTGCGCAATGGTGTTGTCACCGAATACGAACTGCACCCCGAAGACTTCGGCTTCACCATGACCAGCCACCGGGCCCTTCAGGTTGAAACGCCCGAACAATCGCGCGCCATGCTGTTGGGCGTGCTGGACAACCAGCCAGGTCCCGCGCGCGACATCGTGCTGCTCAACGCCGGTGTGGCCTTGTACGCCGCCAACGTGGTGGACGACATTGCCACTGGTATTGCCCGTGCCCGTGCGGCCCTGGCCAGTGGTGCAGCCAAGGCCAAACTGGACCAACTCGTCACCGTGGCCCACGCCCTCGCCAGCGCAGCCGCCTGATGCACCCGATGTGGCAAGACCCCGGCACTTGGATCGCCATTGGCATCTCGGTGCTGTTTCTGGTGGCGGCTTGGGCCATGCACCGCGTTTTCGTTCGTATTCTTAAAAACGGTGCGCCTCCGCCCGCTTCACCCCAAGACCCCCTTCAAGATCGCCCCCATGAGTGACATCCTGCAAAAAATAGTGGCCACCAAGCGCGAAGAAATCGCGCAAGCCCTGACCAAAACCCCGTTGGCCCAGATGCGCGCCGATGCCGAATCCCGCGTCCTGACCCGCGACTTCGTGGGGGCCTTGCGCAGCAAAATCACGGCGGGCCTGCCCGCTGTCGTCGCCGAAGTCAAAAAAGCCAGTCCGTCCAAAGGCGTGATCCGGCCCGACTTCATTCCCGCCGACATCGCCCAAAGCTACGCCGAATACGGGGCGGCCTGCCTCTCGGTGCTGACCGACCGCCAATACTTCCAGGGCGGCCCCGACTACCTCAAGCAAGCCCGCGCCTCGTGCCACCTGCCGGTGTTGC
>JBLIZX010000209.1:0-9779 GCA_048860285.1 Macromonas sp.
CGATGAACGCGACGAAGCCCGTTACACCACCGCCGATGCCGAACGCTTTGCGCACACGTTGGCCCGCACATTGGGCGTGCCCACGGCACACGTTACCCCAGGCCACGAGGACACGTGGTACCACCTGTGGCGCGAACGCAGCCTGCCCATCAATGTGGATCCGTTTGAATCCCAACTCAGCGATGAGATGGAACGGGCGCGTTTGCGCCGCGTGTTCAGCCAAGGGCTGGACGCTACCGTGGGCTACGTACTGCCACTGCAAGCCAACAGCGAATGGGACGCGAACGCTCAAACGCCACGCTGGCGCAGTGGGCCGTGGTTTTTCCGCGATGGGCACATGTACCTGGTACCGGGCGACTCGCCCATGGGCTACCGCTTGCCACTGGACACGTTGCCGTGGGTGGCCCCCAGCGAGTGCGACCCCCGCCATCCAGCCGACCCGCACGCACCGCGCGATGCCCTGCCCGCAGGCAGCACCTACCGCGAACAATATGCCGCCCACGAGGTGGGCGGTGGGTTTGCCGAAGGAGGGGTGGTGTCGGTACAAGGTCAAACGGTGGCTGCACCGCAACGGGGTGAATCTGCCGCCGATTTGACCCGCACCGCGTTGTGCGTGGAGGCCCGCGACCCCCAACGTGCCAATGGCCCCCAAGCAGAAGCCGACACCGCCAGCGAGAACCGCCATCTGTATGTGTTCATGCCGCCGCTGGAGCGGCTGGAGGATTACTTGGACTTGGTGGCAGCGGTGGAGGCGACCGCCGAAGCCTTGGAATTTGCCATCGTGCTGGAAGGCTACCCGCCACCGCGTGATCCGCGCCTGAAAATGCTGCAAGTCACGCCCGACCCCGGCGTGATTGAGGTCAACATTCACCCCGCGCACAACTGGCGTGAACTGGTGGAACACACCGAGTTTTTGTACGACGCTGCACACCACACCCACCTGTGTGCTGAAAAGTTCATGACCGATGGCCGCCACACCGGCACCGGCGGTGGCAACCACTTTGTGCTGGGCGGGGCCACGCCGTCGGACTCGCCGTTTTTGCGCAAACCCGAACTGTTGGGCAGTTTGATTGCCTACTGGCACAACCACCCCAGCTTGAGCTACCTGTTCAGCGGCTTGTTCATTGGCCCCACCAGCCAAGCCCCGCGCGTGGACGAAGCGCGCAACGACCAGTTGTACGAGCTGGACATTGCCCTGAGCCAAATTGAGAAGAACCGCGACATTTACGGCCAAGACATGCCGCCATGGCTGGTGGACCGCACTTTGCGCAACATTTTGGTGGACGTGACGGGCAACACCCACCGCAGCGAATTTTGCATCGACAAACTGTATTCACCCGACAGCAGCACAGGCCGCTTGGGGCTGCTGGAGCTGCGCGCGTTTGAGATGCCGCCCCACGCCCGCATGAGCGTGGCACAACAACTGCTGTTGCGCGCCCTGGTGGCCCGCTTCTGGCACCAACCGTGGCGCGGCCAGCTCACCCGCTGGGGCACCGAATTGCACGACCGCTTTTTGCTGCCCACCTTTGTACGCATGGACTTTGACGACGTGCTGGAGGATCTGGCGCAATACGGCTACAAGTTTGAAAAAGCGTGGTTCGATCCGCATTTTGAATTCCGCTTTCCGCTGATTGGGCAAGTGGTGGCGCAAGGTATCGAACTCACGCTGCGCACGGCGTTGGAGCCGTGGCACGTCATGGGCGAAGAAAGTGCGGCGGGCGGTACGGCGCGCTACGTGGATTCGTCGCTGGAACGGCTGGAAGTGCGCGTGCGCGGCCACAACGACAGCCGCTACGTCGTCACCGTCAATGGCCGGGCCTTGCCGCTGCACCCCACGGGCAGCGCGGGCGATTATGTGGCCGGGGTGCGCTACAAGGCCTGGAACCCGCCATCGAGCCTGCACCCCACCATCGGGGTCCACGCGCCGTTGACGTTTGACATTGTGGACACTTGGATGGACAAATCGTTGGGCGGCTGCCAATACCACGTAACCCACCCCGGTGGCCGCAGTTACGACACCTTCCCCATCAACGCCTACGAAGCCGAAAGCCGCCGCCTGTCGCGCTTCTTCCAAATGGGGCACACACCGGGCAAGGTACACGTGCAGCCCGTGGCGGCCAGCCGCGAATTCCCGTTGACACTGGATTTGCGCCGCTGATCCCAGCAACCGCCTCAGACACAGGCATACTTGCAGGCCGTGAAACACGACCACCTTGCCACCTCCCCCACCGCAACCAGCGCCGCCGCTTTTGTATCGGCGGCGCTGGTTGCGCCTGCGGCCACACCCGCCACCGCCAGCCATTTGGATGAACTGCACCACGGCAGTGATACCGCCAACGGTATGGCACCACTGTGGCGCACCTTTTTTGAGCACTTGGGCACCGAAGGCTTGCACGATTTGAGCGCACGCCAACAGCGGCTGGAACAACTGGTGCGCGACAACGGTGTGACCTACAACGTCTACGCCGACGAACACAGCCAGCAGCGCCCGTGGTCGCTGGATTTGTTCCCGATGCTGGTGTCGTCGCAACAGTGGGCCGACATAGAAGCTGGGGTGCTGCAACGCACCCGGCTGCTCAACCACATGATGGCCGACATCTACGGCCCACAAACGCTGCTGCAACGCAACCTGCTGCCACCCGCGCTGGTGTTGGGCCACCCCGGCTACCTGCGTGCCATGCGCGGGGTGCGCCCAGCGGGCGATACGTGGCTGCACATTGCCGCGTTCGATCTGGCACACGGCCCCGACGGGCGCTGGCACGTGGTATCGCAACGCACCCAAGCGCCGTCTGGGCTGGGCTACTTGCTGGAAAACCGCATCGCCCTGTCGCAGCAATTCCCCACCGCTTTCAGCGAGATGAAAGTGCAGCGGCTGGGTGCCAGCTACAAGGCCTTTATGCAGGGTTTGCAGGCCTTGTCGCCCAAAGGCAGCGAAGCGCGCATGGTGCTGCTGACCCCCGGCCCTTACAACGAAACCTATTTTGAACACGCCTACTTGGCGCGCTACTTGGGGGTCAACTTGGTCGAAGGCAACGACCTGACCGTGCGCGACCAGCACCTGTTCCTCAAAACCCTGCACGGGCTGGAGCCGGTGGACGTGCTCATCAAACGCTTGGACGACGAATGGCTCGACCCGCTGGAATTGCGCAGCGATTCGGCACTGGGCGTGCCGGGCCTGATGCAAGCGGTGCGCGCTGGCAACGTGGTGCTGGCCAACGCACCGGGCGGTGCGCCGCTGGAATCGAGCGCGGTGCTGGGCTTTTTGCCCGCCATCTGCCAAGCGTTGCTGGGCGAAGCGTTGGCCCTGCCCTCATTGGCCACCTGGTGGTGTGGCGAAGCGGCCAGCTTGCACAACGCACTGCCACAGTTGGAACAACACGTCATCAAAGGCACCTACCCGCGTGTGCAACACGACACGCTGATTGGCAGCACCCTGAGCGCCGAGGAAATCGCCCGACTGCGTGCGCGCATTCAACAGCGCCCCGACGACTACACCACCCAAGCCTACCTGCCGCTGTCGCACCAACCCACTTGGCACAACAGCCAAATTGTGCCGCGCCCTGCCATGCTGCGCGTGTTTGCACTGGCCGATGGGCCACAATCTTGGCGCGTGCTGCCGGGTGGACTGGTGCGGCTGGCCCCACCGGGGCGGCTGATTGCGTCGATGCAACGCGGCGGCAGCAGCGCCGACTGCTGGGTGCTGGCCGACGGCGAGGTGGACTACACCACGCTGTTGCAAAAACCCTCCAGCTTGCAAAGCTTGGCACAACGCCCCCGGCACATCACCAGCCGCGCCGCCGAAAACCTGTTCTGGCTGGGCCGCTACACCGAACGCGCCGAAAACAGCGTGCGGTTAGCCCAAATCACACTGCGCAACCTGCAAGGTGAGAACCAGCACAGCCCTACCCTGCTGGCGTGGCTGTCGGCCTGCGCGCACTGGCACACGCTGGTGCCCGCCGACGTGGTGTGTGCCCGTGGCAGCCGCCGCGTGTTTGAACGCACTTTGATGGCGCACTTGGCCCCCAAGCCCGGAGCCACCAGCGTGGGTTACAACCTGCGCGCGCTCAAATTTGCCGCCGACAACGTGCGTGAGCGCCTGTCGCACCAACAGCGCCACCTGATCGAGCGGCTGGACCAAACCTTTGCCGCCCATGTGCAAAACCTCTCCACCGACCCCGACTTGGCACCGCAACAGGCACTGGAAGCCCTGGGCCACGCCAGCGAACTGCTGGTGGCCATCACCGGCATGCAAACCGACCGCATGGTGCGCGACGACGGCTGGCGCATGCTCAGCATAGGCCGCCTGATTGAGCGTTTTAGCACCCTGTCCAACGCAATGGCGCTGGGGCTGCGCACCGAATGTGTGCAACACGATGCCGGTTTTGAGGCCTTGCTGGCGCTGTTTGACAGCACCATCACCTTCCACGCCCAGTACCAGCAACGCCGCGACTTGATGGCGCTGACCGACATGCTCGTCATCCACCCCGACAACCCCCGCTCACTGGCCTGGGTACAGTCCAGCCTGCGCTCGCGGTTGAACAAGCTGCCACGCGGCGGCGGCCAAGAGGCGGCGACCATGCTCGAACAACTGGCTTGGCCCCAGCAATGGGACCACGTGGACTTGGCCGCGCTGCTGCACCGCTGCGAAAGTGCTGCCGATGCGCTGTCCGACCGTCTCAGCCAGCGTTACTTCAGCCACGCCGATCAAATCAACCGCAGCCTGATGGCTTGATTCCCACCATGTTGTTGCGCATCCTCCACCACACCCAATACCGCTACGAAGCCCCCGTGCTGCTGGCCCAGCACTTGGCACACCTGTGCCCACTGGACTTGGCGGGCCAGCGCGTGGTGTCGCACCACCTGCTGCTGCAACCCAACCCGGCCCAACGCAGCGCCAGCCACGACACCTTTGGCAACCCGCGCGTGTTTTTTGCGCTGCAAACCCCGCACGACGTGCTGGATGTGACCGCCGATTCGCTCGTTACGACCCTGCCAGCACCCGCATGGCCCACCGAATCGCCCGCGTGGGAGGCGGTGCGCGATGCGTTTGTGTACCGTGTTGGCTCGGTGTTTGATACCGCCAGCGAATTCACCTTTGCGTCGCCCTACGTGCCGCGCGACGATGCGTTTGTCGCTTTTGCCCGCAGCGCCTTTGCGCCGGGACGGCCCTTGCTGGCGGCCAGCCGCGCGTTGATGGAAAAAATCCACACCGAGTTGCGTTACGAAAGCGCCAGCACCGAGGTCAACACCCCAGCACTGCAAGCCCTCAAGCAACGCAAGGGCGTGTGCCAAGACTTTGCGCACATCATGCTGGGTTGCCTGCGCAGCTTGGGCCTGCCCGCACGCTACGTCAGCGGCTACCTGCTGACACGGCCACCACCGGGCAAACCGCGCCTGATTGGGGCCGATGCCTCGCACGCCTGGGTTTCGGTGTACCACAGCGGGCAGTGGTACGATTTTGACCCCACCAACAACCGCTGCGGCGTGGGCACACCGGGCGAGGACTACATCACCCTGGCCACCGGACGCGATTTTGGCGACGTGTCACCGCTGCGCGGGGTGATCCACGGTGGCGGCGCACACACCTTGCACGTGGGCGTAACGGTGGCTCCGCCCGAGGACTGGCCCCAGCCCGCACAGCGCGACAATGGCAGCGGCGCTTGAACAAGATTTCCGGGCTACGAAAACAGCTCGGAATGAGTCCCGCTGCGCACGAAGACCACCAGACCATTCTTGCCCGAATCGTCGAGCGTGTAAATCAGCAGAAAATCGCCGCCGATGTGGCATTCACGGTGGTTTGCCCAATCACCAGTCAGCGGGTGATCGAGCCATTCGGGCGGCAGTGGCCCATCGTTGGCAATCAGCAGCATCATGGCCTCTTTCAACCGGTTCAAGTCGTACCGGCCAGAATGAAACAGACGCTGCCAATCCTTGAGGAAGGCCTTGGTGTAGTCCGACGCACGGGGCAGGTTTGCCCGCTTATTGGCGGCTGGCTTCTTCGAGGTCATTCAACAGCGCATCGGCGGTTGCAAAGCGCGCGTGACGGCTCTGGACGATCTGGTTGGCCTCAGCAATCGCAACGCGGCTGGTGGCGTTTGGTGCCTTGAGCGCAAACGGCAGCTCTTGATCGGCAACGACACGGGTCAGGAACACGCGAACCGCATCGGAAACGGTCAACCCCATCGAAGCCAACGTTTTTGCAGCCTGCGCTTTGATGTTTTCGTCCACGCGGACGTGAACCATAGTGGTGGTAGCAGCCATAATGGCCTCCTGTTGCGATGGTATGAGATACATTGTATTACCATTGCACCACCATGAGCACCCCTACCAGCCCCGCCGCCGCCAGCACCTTGCTGGCCAGCTTAGACCACCTGAACGCCCAGCAACTGCGCCGCCTGTTGGTAGAGCACCTGACCCAGCAAAAAGTAGGGCTGTATTGGGAGTCCAGCGCCATCGAGCGCGATGCGGCCCTGAACGCCAACGTCGTGCTGCCGCGCCTGCACCCCGAGGCCAGCCACTGCCCGCCCGACACCACCCAGCACCACAACCTGATCATCGAGGGCGATAACTTTGACAGCCTGCGCCTGCTGCGTGCCACCCATGCCGGAAAAATCCGCGTCATTTACATTGACCCGCCCTACAACACCGGCAACAAAGACTGGGTCTATAACGACCACTACGTCGGGGCAAACGACCGCTACCGCCACAGCCAATGGCTGGAGTTTTTGTACCAGCGCCTGACGCTGGCGCGTGAACTGTTGACCAGCGACGGCGTGATCTTGGTCAGCATCAACGACGAGAACCGCGCGCGGCTGGAATTGCTGATGGATGAGGTATTTCCGGGGCGGCGGTTGGGCACCATTACTTGGCGCACCCGGCAAGGCTCGAATGCGGATCAGCAGTGCTTTTTGTCCGTCGATCATGAGCATGTGCTGGTCTATGGCAATCCAGGGTTCAAATTCAATGGCTTTGAAAAAAGCTACGAGATGTATGGCAACCCAGACAACGACCCGCGTGGGGATTGGCGCATTGGCGACATCACTTTGGGCTTTTCGTACAAAGAACGTCCGAACCTTTATTACCCATTGCTTGATCCGAGCACCGGAACTTATTACCCATGCAGCCCAGAAAGTGTTTGGCGCTATGCCACTGAGGAGCGCATCAAAGATGGGCAACAACTTCAAGCCAAGTCAATGGAAGAGTTCATTAAACTGGGGCAAGTCGTCTTTCCAGCCAAGCCTCGGGTTGAAATTTGGCCGACGATGGATGCTTTGCTTGAAGCGATAGACAGGGGCGATGTGCCCAAAGGTGGTAAATCGTTGCTGCTGCGCCGCGATCTACCCAATCTGGAATTTTGGGTGGGCAAGACCGTGGGTTTTGGCCGCCCCCAGTTCAAACGCTACAAAGCCGACTTACGCAACCAAACCCAGCCACTATCAAGCTGGATCGTGCCGCAGTTTGAAACCGCAGACTACGAAGCAGACAACAGCTTGGTATCGGCTACCAACCAAGAAGGCGCGCGCCAAGTCGCACAAATTTTTGGCGACCGGGCCTTCAACTACGCCAAGCCCCTGTCGCTCATTCAAGGCTTGCTGCAACAAGCCACTCGCCCCGGCGATACGGTGTTGGATTTCTTTGCCGGTAGCGGCACCACCGGCCATGCGGTGTTGGCGCTCAATGCCCAAGATGGCGGCCAGCGCCGTTTCATCCTGTGCAGCAGCACCGAAGCCACCGCCAAAGAACCCGACAAAAACCTGTGCCGCGATGTCTGCGCCGAACGCATCCGCCGTGTCATTACCACCCAAGGCTACAGCGCCAGCTTTGCCTACCTGCAACTGGACAAAATCGCCCCCGCCGATGTGGCCTTCGAGTTCACCCCCGAACAGGCGCAACTGCTGCTGGCGCTGCGCGAAACCGGCAGCGTGCCGCCCAGCGTGAGCCCGGCCAGCTTCCACCCCATTGGCCTGCAAGGCGATTGGTTGCTGGTGCTGTGCCACAACACCAGTGCCGCCACCCTCGACGCGCTGGCGCAACTGCCCGCCCAGTATGGCGCTGCCCGGCTGGCGGTGTTTTGCCAGCGCCCCAAAGGTGTACCCGCCCAATTGCAAGCGCGCGGCGTGCCCCAAGCCGTGGCCTATTCCTTGGTCGATGCTTTGCTCAAAGGCCAAGCCGCCAGCCCACGTAAAACCCGTACTGCCACCCCCAAAGCCAGCGCAGCCGAAGCCGTATGACACCGCAGCAGCAACAACAACACCCCCCCTCCGTGGCGATGGCCACCATTGCCATGCCTGCGCAAAGCAGCAGCGTGCAGCCGGAGGAGTTCCAAAGCCGCCTCATCGACACCATCAGCGCCGCCTTGCTGCGCCAGCCTTCGCCACCGTGCCTGCTGCGTGCGCCCACCGGGGCCGGTAAAACGCTGGTCATGGGCCAAGTGCTGGAGCGCGTCAGCGCCCAGCGCGATGTGCTGTGGTTCTGGTTTGTGCCCTTTGTGACACTGGTGCAGCAAACCGAAGATGCCTTGCGCGCCAACGCCAGCAGCTTGGCCCCCTGTGGTTTGCAGGCAGGGCGCAACCAAGAGGCCCACCCCGGCATGGTGCTGCTCTCTACCGCCCAAGCGGTGGCCCGTGCCCAGTGGCGCACCAAAGGCTACGATGCCGACGGCGACGACGAAACACGCACGCTGGCCGCTTTTGTAGCCCGCGCCCGCGCCCAAGGCTTGCAGATTGGGCTGGTGGTGGACGAAGCCCATATCGCCTTGGACAAAGGCACCGAATTTGGCAAGTTTGCCCATTGGTTATGTGCGGATTACTTGCTGATGGCCACCGCCACGCCCAAAGACGACCGGCTGAACGATTTTCTGCGCCATGCGGGTTACAGCGCCCAAGAGGTTTTTGCCGTCAGCCGCGATGAGGTGGTGCAAGCCCGGCTGAACAAACAATACATTGAGGCCGTCATTTACAGCCTGGGCCAAACCTTGGCGCAAGTTGCCGACCTGCACCGCACCGTGCTGCGCCAAAGCTGGCGGCGCAACCGCAAAATCGAGCAAGCTTTGCAAGCGGCGGGCATCCCGCTGGTGCCACTGCTGCTGGTACAAGTGGGCAACGGTGACGAGGCAGTGGACGAGGCCGCCAACGACCTGATGCGTCTGTGCGGCGTGCCCCCCGATGCCATAGGCCGCCACACCGCCAACGACCCCGACCCGGTGATGATGGCCGCCATTGCCAACGACACCAGCAAGCGCGTGCTGGTGTTCAAGCAATCGGCAGGCACCGGCTTTGATGCGCCGCGTGCTTTTGTGCTGGCCAGCACCAAGCACGTCAACGACCCCGACTTTGCCATGCAGTTTATTGGCCGGGTCATGCGCGTGGCCCGCCCCGTGCGCAATGCCTTTGCCCGCCAAGCCCAGATTGCGCCAGAACTCAACACGGCCTACGTCTATTTGGCCAACGCCCAAGCGCAGGCCGGGTTTGAAGCGGCGGTGCAGGCCACCAGCGCGGTGCAAAGCGCCTTGCAAGGTCAAACCGAAAAACTGTTGGCACGGCAAACGATGTCTGGGGCGGTGGTGTACACCAACCGCACAACCGAACAAAACCCCATTGCGTTTGATTTGCCGCTGCCAGAAGCGCGGCCCGCCCCCACGGTGGAGCCAACACCCAGCGCCGCCACACCGGCCCCAGTGGTGCAAACGCCGTTGTTCCCATACAGCCCCGGCACATCCACGCAGGCCAACTTTTTGCAAGAAGCCGAGGCCGACTACCCCTTGGACGAAGTGCAGCGCC
>JBLIZX010000210.1:0-2485 GCA_048860285.1 Macromonas sp.
TCCAGCCCTTCGCCCGTCAGCACCAGTTGGCCATTCCAGCGTTCACCGTGGCGCGTCAGGCTGGCGCTGCTGGGTTGCAGTTGGGCATTGACGCGCACTTGCTGCAACCACTGAGCCAGCCCAGCCGCAGAGGCTTCTTGCAGTGTGACCTGCACTTGGTCTGTACCGGGAGTCACTTGGGCTTGTGTGCCCAAGTGTTGTGTGGTGGCGGCTTCCAGCACCCGCAGGCGTTCGGTACGCGTAAGCACGGTGGTTCCGCGTTGCCCTTGCAAGGCGCGAGCCTGTGCCGCCAGTGCCTGCATGGTGTTGAGCTGTTGCTGCACGGTTTGCTGTTGCGCTGGCATGGCCGCCAACGTGCGCCAGGCCGGTGCAATGCCCAGTTGCCACAGCGTGGCCGCGCCCAGCACCACACCAGCGGCGGCGATGGCGTACCGTTCCCGCATGGGCCGCTGGTGCCAGAAGCGTTGCAGGGTGGGATTGCTCATGGTGTGGCTCCGATGGGGAACAGCCGCATATCCGTTCCTTGCAACTGGGCGCGCCAGCCGTATTGCGCCAGTCGGGCTTGTACCGCCGGTGCGCTGGCGGGGGGCAATTGCACACCGTTGAGGGTGGTGCCCTCTGGGTTGAAGTGGAGTTGGTCGTAACGCCACGCCCCCGCTTGCTGGCTGTGGCCCAGAGCTTGGAGCAGACTTTCTAGGTCTTGCCCTGTGGTGTCGCCTTGGCGCTGGCGCAGCCGGTGCAGCTCGCGCTGCATTTGCCGGGGCGCGTCCAGCACCAAGGTAATGTGAGGAAAGGTCTGGGTCAAGGTATGTTGGACGGCGTATTGCTGGGCCCGCAGCGCACGGCGCTCCTGCCATGCGTTCAGATTGAGCCCCGCCAGTTGCACCACCGCCAGACTGGCCAGTCCCCAACGCATGGGCCGCCACGCGGGTGCTTGCCACAACTGGCGCAGTTGGCGTTGCACCCACTGCCGCCGCCGCGCGGGGACCGAGAGCTTGAAGTCGAACTGGGCCAAGTTCCAGTCGCTGCGGGCGGCACGTAGCCAGCCATTGGCAGCAGACTCCAGTTGCCAGCGCAGTGTGGGGCAGGCGTGTTCGGCATGGGCCATGCTGGCGCTGTCGGCAAATGCGGCCAAGTCGTCGGGCCAACCACTGTGATGAGCATCGGGCGCTGGTGCCCACGGTGCCAGTGCTTGCAGCAGTGCCGCCAACGGCTGTGGCGTGCTCTGGGCCAGATCGGGTTGCCACGGCAGGGCGACCACCCCTTGCGGGCCCGACATCTGCCACCACACAGGGCCACCTGCGCCCAAGGCATCGGCGTACACGTTCAACTGCGGTGTGTCTTGTGGAGCCACGGCTGGCACGATGCGGCTGACCGGACATTGCAGTTGTTCCAAGGCTTGCAGGCTTTGTTGCAGCCAAGCCTTGTCGCAAACAGCGACCCACACAGGGGCTGTGGCCCCCGGTTGCGCACCGGGTTCCAGTGCAAAGTGCAGTTGTTCTGGGTCGTCCAGCAGCCGTTCTTCCAGCAAACCCACCAGCACGGCGGGCAGGC
The DNA here is from genome assembly GCA_048860285.1 of Macromonas sp. Lineage (GTDB taxonomy): Bacteria > Pseudomonadota > Gammaproteobacteria > Burkholderiales > Burkholderiaceae_C > Macromonas_A. Next base: position 1,555 of record JBLIZX010000210.1, read on the forward strand.
GGGCTGGGTTGACTTTGGGCAATACCACGGGGTGCCACGACAGTTGTGGGGCTGGCACTACCAACACCCGTTCCGTATCGCTGGGCCAAGTGCCGGGCGCAGCGTGGTGGCCGTGCGCGTTGATATTTAGCCCATCACTGGACTGTACCCAGTGCCACAGCGGGGGCGTGTCGGTGTTGAAAGCAGTGGGGGGAATCAGCAGCAGCACGGCGGTGGTTTCAATGTCAGGAATGGCCGGTGCAAAAAACGAACAACATCAGGTGCCCAAACCGCATGTCATTCTAACGATGCCGCTTGAACGACCGCTGCCCGCTGCCGCCACAAGACCCGGACTTCGGTGCCGTTGCGCACGACAGTGGAGGTTTCTTCGATGGTGGTACCGTCCAGCCGCAAGCGGCCCCGTATTTCAAAGTAGCGGCTGTTGGTGCTGTGCTGTTGGGCATTGATGGCATTGGCGCTTAGGCCCGAGATCTGCGCCACCGCATCGTTGATGTTGGCCAAGTGGCTGCGTTGGCGCTGCGCGACGAATTGTTGGGCCCGAGCCAGATCCAGCCCCGGTATGGCCGCTTGCAAAGCCAACGCGCTGGCGGTGTTGAGGTTGAGGGGGGTGCGTTCCGGCAACCAGGTGGCGTAGGGGGCCAAGGTGCGTGCGCTATGGACGGATATCCCCAGCCATCCCACTTGTGCCCAGGTCTGTGGCAACAGTGGTGTGGTGTTGTCAGTGTCTTGGGACGTGTCCAGTGCTTGGCGCAGGCGTTGTGCCACGGTGCTGAGTTCGTTCTCCGGCAGTCCCAGCGCGCGGTACAGCCGTTGCCACGCTTGCCAGTCGGGTTCAGAGACGGCATGGCTGCCGCCGCCCGAAGCCAGGTTGCGCAGGTTCAGTCGGCCTTGCAGATCGTGGATTTCGCCGGACAAAAAGGCTTGCAGCGCC
>JBLIZX010000211.1:0-13861 GCA_048860285.1 Macromonas sp.
GTGGAGCCGCGCAACGGGGTCTTCACCACCAGATCAAACAAAGCAATCACACAGGCCATCCCGAGCAAAAGCAGCTCTGGGTACACCGTGGCCCAGTTGAGACTGTCAGTCATCGTTGTATTCTTTCGATTGGTTGGGGACAGCGTTTACTTCAGCTTAGAAACCGCTACATGCTGGAGCAATTCCGTAACCGAGGGTGTCAACACATCCGTGAAGGGTTTGGGGTGAATACCCATGTAAAGCACCATCGCCGCCAACACAGCCATCACCAGGAACTCACGGGCATTGATGTCCGTCAGTTCCTTGACATGGTCGTTGCCAACCGGGCCGAGGTAAACACGCTTGAACATCCACAAAGAATAGGAAGCCCCAAAAATCAGCGCCGAGGCAGCCAGAACGCCCACCCAGAAGTTGGCTTTGACGGCCCCCAAAATCACCATCCACTCGCCCACAAAACCTGCGGTACCCGGCAAGCCAGCATTGGCCATGGTGAACAACAACGCAAAAGCAGCAAACTTGGGCATGGTGTTGATCACACCGCCGTAATCGGCAATTTCACGCGAGTGCATGCGGTCGTACAACACACCAATGCCCAAGAACATGGCTGCCGACACAAAACCGTGGGCGATCATTTGCACCACTGCGCCCGACACCGCCATGTCATTGAACAGGAAGAAGCCCAGCGAAACAAAGCCCATGTGTGCCACAGATGAATAGGCCACCAGCTTTTTCATGTCTTGCTGCACCATGGCCACCAGACCCACATAGATCACGGCCACCAGCGACAAGCCAATCATCAGCCCAGACCACTCATGCGAAGCGTCTGGAGCAATCGGCAGCGAGAAACGCAGGAAACCATACGCACCCAGCTTAAGCATGATAGCTGCCAGCACAGCAGAGCCACCCGTCGGAGCTTCCACGTGCACGTCTGGCAACCAAGTGTGCACCGGCCACATCGGCACCTTCACCGCAAAAGCGGCAAAGAAGGCAAAGAACAGCAGAGTCTGTGCAGTCGCACCAAGCGGCAACTTGTGCCAGGAAGCCAAATCGAAGCTACCACCCGAGGTGTTGTACAGGTAAATCAACGCCACCAGCATCAGCAAAGAACCGAGCAAGGTGTACAAGAAGAACTTGAACGCAGCGTAAATCTTGTTCGGGCCGCCCCAGATACCGATGATGAGGTACATCGGAATCAGCGTGGCTTCAAAGAAGACATAAAACAGCATCGCGTCAGCAGCGGTAAACACACCGATCATCAAACCCGACAGGATCAAAAACGCGCCCATGTACTGGTTGACCCGCTCGGTGATGACTTCCCAACCGGCGATCACAACAATCACCGTGATAAAAGCCGTCAACAACACCAACCACAGCGAAATGCCGTCCACAGCCAAGTGGTAGTAGATGTTAAAGCGATCGATCCAAACAGTTTTTTCCACCATTTGCATGGCGGCACTGCCCACTTCAAAACCCGTGTAAATCGGCACCGTTACCGCCAGACCCAGCACGGCACCCAGCAAAGCCAACCAGCGCACCAGTCCGACCTGCTTTTCACACCCCAACGTCAGCAGCAGCACACCGAAAACAATCGGTGTCCAGATTGCAAGGCTCAGCAAACCCATGTTGTTTTTCTCCTTATTTGGCGAGCCATACAAAGTAGGTCATGAAGGCCAGCACACCGGCAATCATCACAAACGCATAGTGGTACAGGTAACCTGTCTGGGCACGGCGCGCCAAGGCAGACACCAGACCCACAATCTTCCAACTCATGTTGACCACACCACCTTCGATGATGCCGCGGTCACCACCCTTCCACAGCACCACACCCAAACCACGGGCCGACTTGGCGATGATGTTTTCGTTGATCCAGTCCATGTAGTACTTGTTTTCCAGCACCACGATCAGCGGACGCAGAACACGTGCAAACATCGCAGGTACCGCCGGATTGACCATGTACATGTACCATGCGGTCACAGCACCAGCCAGAGCCAAGTAAAACGGCGGAGTGGACACGGCATGCATGGCCATCGCGATGGGACCGTGGAATTCTTCCTCAAAAATCTTCATGGCGGGATGCAGATTACCGTTGACGGTGATTGCATCTTTGAGGAACTCGCCAAACAACATCGGCTCAATGGCCAAGTAACCAATCAACACCGAAGGAATTGCCAACAACGTTAAGGGCAATGTCACCACCCACGGCGATTCGTGCGGTTTGCCATCACCATGGTGACCGTGATCATCATGGTGGTGGTCGTCGTGGTGTGCGTCCGGGTTCTGGTCGTAACGTTCTTGACCGTGGAACACCAAGAAATACAAACGGAACGAGTAGAACGAGGTCACGAACACACCGGCCAACACCGCGAAGTGGGCAAAACCAGCGGCAGGCAGGTTACTGAAATGCACCGCCTCGATGATGCTGTCTTTCGAGTAGAAACCCGAGAAAAACGGGGTACCGATCAGAGCCAGCGTACCCAGCAGAGAGGTCAACCACGTAATGGGCATGTACTTGCGCAAACCACCCATCCAGCGAATGTCTTGGTTGTGGTGTACGCCCATGATAACGGAACCGGCAGCCAGGAACAACAATGCCTTAAAGAACGCGTGGGTCATCAAGTGGAACACCGCCACCGAGTAGGCCGACGCGCCCAACGCCACCGTCATGTAACCGAGTTGCGACAGCGTGGAATACGCCACCACACGTTTGATATCGTTCTGAATGATGCCCAAGAAACCCATGAACAATGCGGTAATGGCACCAATCACCAGAATGAAGTTCAAGGCCGTGTCGGACAGTTCATAGATCGGCGACATACGCGCCACCATGAAGATACCAGCGGTCACCATGGTCGCCGCGTGGATCAGCGCGGAAATGGGGGTCGGGCCTTCCATCGAATCCGGCAACCACACGTGCAGCGGGAACTGGGCCGATTTGCCCATCGCGCCAATGAACAGACAGATGCCAATCACGGTCACCAACATCGCGTCTTGGCCAAACACGTACCAAGGAAACTCAATGCCTGCCAATCCAGGTGCCTTGGCAAAAATTTCGGTGTAATTCAACGAACCCGTGTAAGCGGCCAGCAAACCAATACCCAAAATAAAACCAAAATCGCCCACACGGTTGACCAAAAAGGCTTTCATGTTGGCAAAAATGGCGGTTGGCTTGTTGAACCAAAAACCGATCAACAGGTACGACACCAGACCCACCGCTTCCCAACCGAAAAACAGTTGCAGCAGGTTGTTGCTCATCACCAGCATCAGCATCGAGAAGGTGAACAGCGAGATGTACGAGAAGAAACGGTTGTAGCCTGCGTCTTCCTCCATGTAACCCATGGTATAGATGTGCACCATCAGAGACACGAACGTCACCACGCACATCATCATCGCCGTCAGGCCATCGACCATGAAGCCGATTTCCATCTTCAGATCACCCACCACCATCCACTGGTAAATGGTTTCGTTAAAACGTGCGCCATCCAACGCCACGCTCTTGAGCGTCAACGCCGACAGCACGAAGGCGACGAACACACCCAAGATGGTCAGGGAATGGGCCGCACGGCGACCCAAGACGTTGCCACCAAGTTTGGTGCCCAGTATGCCGGCCAACGCCGAACCCACCAGGGGAGCCAACGGCACCGCCAGCAGTGTGCTTGCAGAAAGGCTTGTACTCATTGTTGTCACTTCAGCATAGAACCCGCGAGCGTTTAGCCCTTGAGCGTGTTGAGCTCATCCACGTTGATGGACGACTTGTTGCGGAACAGCAGCACCAGAATGGCCAAACCAATCGCCGACTCAGCCGCTGCCACGGTCAGAATAAAAAACACGAACACCTGACCTTGCATGTCGCCCAGATAATGCGAGAAAGCGACAAAGTTCATGTTGACCGCCAACAGCATCAGTTCGATGGCCATCAGCAACACGATGAGGTTCTTACGGTTCAGAAAGATACCGGCCACAGAAAGCGCAAACAGCACTGCGCCTACTGAAAGAAAATGACCCAGTGCCAAATTCATGATTTCACCTCTTCGGTCACGGTTTCAGGGGCTGTCATACGGGTAGCGGGCAATTGCACCACGCGCAAACGGTCTGCCGCTCGCACCTTCACCTGAATACCAGCACTGATGGCTTTGCTGTCTTTGCGTGCACGCAATGTCAAAGCGATGGCGGTGATCATTGCCACCAGCAGCACGATGGCCGCAATTTGGATCGGGAAGCGGTACTGGGTGTACAACAACTTGCCCAGCTCCAACGTGTTGGAATGGTCGGGCGCATGCATGGCGGCGGTAGCGGCTGCTGAATTCAAGGTCAAGGTAGGGAAACCGGCCCACAGCACCACCGCCAACTCCGCCGTCACCAACCCACCCAACACCAGTGCCAGCGGAAAGTTCTTCCAGAACCCTTCACGCATGGCATCGACATTGATGTCAAGCATCATCACCACGAACAGGAACAGCACCATCACTGCCCCCAAATACACCAGCACCAAAGTGATGCCAAGGAACTCGGCCTTCAGCAACAGCCACACCGCTGCTGCCTGCGAAAAAGCCAACATCATGAACAACACCGCATGCACAGGGTTACGCGCAGTGATTACACGGAAGGCCGCAAACAGCAATACTGCTGAAAACAGGTAAAAAAAGCCAGTCTGGTAGTCCATAGGTATTCTCGGTTCTCAGCAGGCTATCAACGGTATTTGGCATCAGCGGCCTTGGCAGCAGCGATGTCTTGTTCGTAACGATCACCCACCGCCAGCAGCATGTCCTTAGTGAAATAGAGATCACCACGCTTTTCACCGTGGTATTCCAGAATCTGGGTTTCCACGATGGCATCGACCGGGCAAGCTTCTTCGCAGAAACCACAGAAAATGCACTTGGTCAAATCGATGTCGTAGCGGGTGGTGCGACGAGTGCCATCGTCGCGCTGTGCGGCCTCGATGGTGATCGCCATGGCGGGACACACAGCTTCGCACAGTTTGCAGGCAATACAACGTTCTTCGCCGTTTTCATAACGACGCTGCGCGTGCAAACCACGGAAACGTGGCGACAGCGGAGTCTTTTCTTCTGGAAACTGCACCGTAACTTTGCGGCGCAAAGCGTAGCGCCCAGTCAGGGCCATACCTTTGAACAGCTCAACCAGCAGAAAGCTTTTGAAAAAATCGCCCAGCGAAAAGGGGGCAACAGCAGTAGCAGACATGAATGTAGCTCCTCCTTACTTCCAGATGTTCCAAGAGGTCTGCATCAGGCCCCCCACCAGCAGCAACCAGACGATCGTCACAGGGATAAAGATCTTCCAACCCAGACGCATGATTTGGTCGTAACGGAAGCGCGGGAATGTGGCACGGATCCAAATGAACATCGAAACCACCACGAAGGTTTTGATGCCCAACCAAATCCAACCAGGAATAAAGGACAGGAACTCCACTGGCGGCAACCAACCACCCAAGAACATCAACACGGCCAAAATGGCTACCAACCACATGCTGGCGTATTCGGCCAAGAAGAAGATGGCAAAGCCCATGCCGGAATATTCCACCATGTGACCGGCCACAATCTCGGCTTCACCTTCCACCACGTCAAACGGGTGGCGGTTGGTTTCAGCCACACCAGAAATCAGGTACACCATGAAGATGGGCAACAACGGCAGCCAGTTCCACGACAGGAAGCTCAGCCCCATGTCAGCAGCCATGCCTCGCGACTGAGAAGCCACGATATCAGACAGGTTCAAGCTACCGGCGGTCATCACCACCACCAAAAAGCAGAAACCAATCGCAATTTCGTAACTCACCATCTGCGCCGAAGCGCGCAAAGCACCGAGGAAAGCGTATTTGGAGTTGGAAGCCCAACCTGCAATGATGACCCCGTAAACCTCAATGGAGGTGATGGCCAGAATCACCAACAAGCCTGCGTTGACATTCGACAACACGGCTTCTGGGCCAAATGGCACTACCACCCAAGCGGCCAAGGCCGGCATGATGGCCATGATCGGGCCCAAGCGGAACAAACCATTGCTGGCGGCGCTGGGGTTGATCAGCTCTTTGGTCAATAATTTGACCGCATCGGCAATCGGTTGCAACAAACCAGCGGGGCCAACACGGTTGGGGCCGTAACGAACTTGCATAAAACCCAACAATTTGCGTTCCCACAACGTCAGGTAAGCCACTGCGCCCATCAGAGGAGCCAGCACCGCAACAATTTTCAGCAAAATCCACAACACAGGCCAAGCGGCGCTGGTCCACCACGTGGCGGCCACCAAGTTCAGGCCACCGTTGTACAGAGCGTCAATCATGCACACACTCCTTCAGATACAACGCGTGCATCGGCGGTTGCCTGCAGCGATGGTGCCCGACGCACCAAAGCGTCCAGCTGGTAAATGGATGCCACACAAGGTGCAGCAACAGCGGGGGCCAACACAACCTCAGCATGGGTACTGTTGGACAGCTGCGAGCGAGAAATCAGGGCACCGTTTTCGACACCTGGCAAAATACTGGCCAAAACCGCTTGTGAAGACTCTTGCTCAAAACCACGCAGGCCCAACAAGTTACCCAACACGCGCAACACCTTCCAAGCGGGACGGGTTTCACCCAAGGGTTTGACCACCGCGTTGAAGCTTTGCAGACGGCCTTCGGCGTTGACAAACGAGCCGGAAGTCTCGCTGAACGGAGCAATCGGCAACAACACGTCGCTGATGTCCAAGTTGGTTTTGAACGAGCTCAACGTCACCACCATTTCGGCGGTTTGTAAACCTTGTGCGCTGCCCACTGTATCCAAACCGGGTTCCACATTCAGCAGCAACACTGCTTTCAAACCGCCAGCCAGCATTTGACCAGCGTTTTGTCCATTTTTTCCAGGCAGTGCTTGCACCAACTGTGCACCCACCGTGTTGGCGGCCTCGGTCAAATAACCAACGCTGGCACCGGTGTGTTGTGCAATCCATTGTGCCAGTGCCAACAGGCTGGAAGCCTGCGCATGGTGTGCGGCCGCATTGCCCAACAAAATGGCTTTGCGTGTGCCCGACAGCAAGGATTTGGCAATCGCGTTGGCGTTGTCGCAAGCGATGGCTTGGACAGGGGCGGCCACACCCGACTGAGCCGCGACCGCTGCGGCGATACCTGCCAGAGCCTGCACCCAATCGGTGGCTGCGGCTTGCAGCGTATGCGCCACTGGCAAGGCCCAGTCTTCGGACTGAGACACCAGCGCGCTGACCACAGCACCCTTGCGGGCGGCTTGGCGAATGCGTTGGGCAAACAACGGGTGATCTTTGCGCAGGCTGGAACCTACGACCAAGGCACGTTGAAGCAACGACAAGTCGGCGATCGGCAGGCCCAACCAACGGGCTTGTCCAGCCGGAGCGGCATTGCCGAAATCGGCGGCGCGCAAACGGCTGTCGATGTTCTCACTGCCTAGGCCACGCACCAGCGCACCAGCCAATGCCAGTTCTTCCACCGTGCTGTGCGGACTGACCAAGGCACCTAGAGCTGTTGCACCGTGGTTGGCTTGGATTTGTTTCAAACCATTGGCCACGTATTCCAGCGCGGTTTGCCAGTCCACGGTCTTCCAAACACCGCCCTGCTTGAGCATGGGTTGGGTCAGCCGATCTTCACCGTTCAGGGCTTCATAAGAAAAACGGTCACGGTCGGCAATCCAGCATTCATTGACCGCATCATTTTCGAACGGCACCACGCGCATGACTTTGTGGTTTTTAACCTGAACGATGAGGTTGGCCCCCGTAGAGTCGTGCGGACTGACGCTCTTACGACGCGACAGTTCCCATGTGCGAGCACTGTAGCGGAACGGCTTGCTGGTCAGTGCCCCCACCGGGCAGATGTCAATCATGTTGCCCGACAATTCGGAGTCCACACTTTGACCCACGAATGTCTCGATCTCGGCATGTTCACCACGGTGTGACATGCCCAGTTCCATCACACCAGCGATTTCCTGGCCGAAACGTACACAACGGGTGCAGTGAATGCAACGGCTCATCTCCTCCATCGAGATCAGCGGCCCCACATCCTTGTGGAACACCACGCGCTTTTCTTCCTCGTAACGGGAAGTACCACCACCGTAACCCACGGCCAAATCTTGCAACTGGCACTCACCGCCTTGGTCGCAAATAGGGCAATCCAACGGGTGGTTGATGAGCAGAAACTCCATCACCGATTGCTGGGCTTTGATGGCCTTATCGGATTTGGTGCGCACAATCATGCCCTGCGTGACCGGCGTAGCGCAGGCGGGCATGGGCTTGGGCATTTTTTCAACTTCCACCAAACACATGCGGCAACTGGCCGCAATAGAGAGCTTTTTGTGGTAGCAAAAATGCGGAATGTAGGTATTGGCCTTTTCAGCGGCATGCATGATCATGCTGCCGGGCACCACTTCTACTTTTTTACCGTCGAGTTCGATTTCAACCATATACAACGCACCTCAGACGTAAGCCGGAACCATGCAGGTTTTGTGTTCGATGTGGTGTTCGAACTCGTGCCGGAAATGTTTGATCATGCCACGCACAGGCATGGCCGCCGCATCACCCAGCGCACAAATGGTGCGCCCCATGATGTTTTCCGCCACATTGTCGAGCAGTTGCATGTCACTGGGCTTACCGTGACCGCTTTCAATGCGATCGACCATGCGCCACAACCACCCCGTACCTTCGCGACATGGCGTGCATTGACCGCACGATTCGTGCATGTAGAAATAGCTCAAACGCTGCAAGGACTTGACCATACAGCGGCTGTCGTCCATGACAATCACGGCACCAGAACCCAACATCGACCCCGCCTTGGCGATGGAGTCGTAGTCCATGGTGCAATCCATGATGACGGATGCGGGCAACACAGGAGAAGACGATCCCCCCGGAATCACGGCCTTGAGCTTGCGTCCAGTACGCACACCACCGGCCAATTCCAACAATTTGCTGAACGGCGTACCCAACGGAATTTCGTAGTTGCCCGGACGTTCCACATCACCGCTGATGGAGAAAATCTTGGTACCACCGTTGTTGGGCTTGCCACATTCGAGGTAAGCCTGACCACCGTTGCGAATGATCCACGGCACAGCCGCAAAGGTCTCGGTATTGTTGATGGTGGTCGGCTTGCCGTACAGACCAAAGCTGGCCGGAAACGGCGGTTTGAAACGCGGCTGGCCTTTTTTGCCTTCGAGCGATTCCAACAATGCGGTTTCTTCACCGCAAATGTAAGCGCCAAAACCGTGGTGGGCGTGCAGCTGGAAACTGAACGTGCTGCCCATGATGTTGTTGCCCAAGTAACCCGCGGCTCGGGCTTCTTCCAGTGCTGCTTCAAAACGTTCGTAGACTTGGAAAATCTCGCCGTGGATGTAGTTGTACCCCAGCGAAATGCCCATCGCGTAAGCGGCAATGATCATGCCCTCAATCACGATGTGCGGGTTGTACATCAGAATGTCACGGTCTTTGCAAGTGCCCGGCTCACCCTCGTCTGAGTTACAGACAAGGTGCTTTTGTCCCGGGAACTGACGCGGCATGAAGCTCCACTTCAAGCCAGTCGGAAAGCCAGCACCACCACGACCACGCAACGCGGATTCTTTGACTGTGGCGATTACTTGGTCTTGGGTCAGGCCTTCGCCGCCATCTTGCCCCAAAATTTTGCGCAGGGCCACATAACCACCACGCGCCTCATAGTCTTTCAACGACCAGTTGCGACCATTCAAACCTGCATAGATTTGCGGGTTGATGTGACGATCGTGGAAACAGGTTTCAACACCTGCTGCCTGAAATTGTTGCAAAACCTGATTTGCGTTCATGCCTTGCCCTCCGCGGCGCGCAGACCGTCAATCAATTGATCCAACTTGTCGTTGCTCATGAAACTGCACATGTGGCGGTCGTTGACCAACATCACCGGCGAATCAGCGCACGCCCCCAAGCATTCGGACTGCTGCAGGGTAAACAAGCCGTCGGGTGTGGTTTCACCCATTTTGACCCCCAACTTGTGCTCCAGATGTTGCAAGGCTTTGACACCATCACGCAACACACACGGCAAGTTGGTACACACATTGAGCTTGAACTTGCCCAACGCGTGCTGGTTGTACATGTTGTAAAAGGTCGTGACCTCATGCACCGCCATGGGGGGCATGCCCAAGTGGTTCGCTATACCTTTTTCAGCTTCTGGGCTGACGTGGCCTTGCTCTTGCTGCACGATCGACAGACAAGCCATCACCGCCGACTGCTTTTGCTCGGCTGGGTATTTGGCCACTTCCTTGTCAAAACGGGCCAAGGTCGCAGCGGAGAACGCTTGCGCCTGCACGGTGGTTTTTTGCGCACTCATCGGTCAATTTCTCCAAACACGATGTCCATGGTGCCAATGATGGCCACCGCATCGGCCAGCATGTGCCCCCGGGCCATTTCATCCAACGTGGCCAAGTGGGCAAAACCAGGCGCGCGGATTTTCAGACGGTACGGCTTGTTGGCACCATCACTGACCAAGTAAATACCAAATTCACCTTTGGGATGTTCAACGGCGGCATAAGCCTGCCCTTCGGGCACATGGAAGCCTTCGGTGAACAGCTTGAAGTGGTGAATCAGCTCTTCCATGCTGGATTTCATGGATTCGCGCGACGGTGGAGCGACCTTGTGGTTATCCGTGATAACGGGGCCAGGATTAACACGCAACCAATCCACACACTGTTTGATGATGCGGTTGGACTGCTTCAATTCTTCCATACGCACCAAGTAGCGGTCGTAGGTGTCGCCAGTTTTACCGACCGGGATGTCGAAATCGACTTGGTCGTACGCATCGTACGGCTGCTTTTTGCGCAAATCCCAAGCGATGCCAGAACCGCGAAGCATCGGGCCTGTCATGCCCAAATTCAACGCACGCTCGGGCGGTACCACGCCAATGCCCACGGTACGCTGTTTCCAAATTCGGTTTTCAGTGAGCAGCGTGTGGTACTCGGCCAAATAAGTGGGGAAACGCTGGGTGAAATCGTCGATGAAGTCAAGCAAAGAACCTTGACGGTTCTTGTTCAATTCATCGATAGCACGACCGTTGCGAATTTTGTTGGCCTTGTATTGGGGCATGGTGTCCGGCAAATCGCGGTACACCCCTCCCGGGCGGAAGTAGGCTGCGTGCATACGCGCGCCCGACACCGCCTCGTACATGTCGAACAGGTCTTCGCGCTCACGGAACGCATAGATCAGAATGGTGGAGCTGCCGCAGTCGTTGCCGTGCGAACCCAGCCACATGAGGTGGTTGAGCATGCGCGTGATTTCGCTGAACATCACGCGGATGTACTGTGCGCGAATCGGCACGTCAATGCCCAGCAATTTTTCAATTGCTAGGCAGTAAGCGTGCTCGTTGCACATCATCGATACGTAATCCAGCCGATCCATATAGGGCAGCGACTGGATAAAAGTTTTGTGTTCGGCCAGCTTTTCGGTCGCACGGTGCAACAAACCAATGTGCGGGTCGGCACGCTGCACGACTTCGCCGTCGAGTTCGAGCACCAGACGCAACACACCGTGCGCAGCCGGGTGCTGCGGACCAAAGTTGAGGGTGTAGTTTTTGATTTCAGCCATAACGGGTTTGCTTTGTGGGGAACGTGCCCCTCAATGCAGGCCTCCGTAGTTGTCTTCGCGAATGATGCGCGGGGTGATCTCGCGCGGCTCAATGGTGACAGGTTCGTAGATCACGCGACGACGTTCGGTGTCGTAACGCATTTCCACGTGACCCGACAACGGGAAATCTTTGCGGAATGGGTGACCGATGAAACCGTAATCGGTCAGAATGCGACGCAAATCGTTGTGGCCTTCGAAGACGATGCCGTACAGGTCAAACGCTTCGCGCTCGTACCAGTTGGCTGCCGACCACAGGCTGTTGACAGAAGCCACCACAGGAAAGTCATCGTCGGCACAAAACACCTGCACCCGCACACGCTGGTTCAGGCTGACCGACAACAAGTGCACCACCACACCGAAACGCTGGCCTTCCCACAAACCATCACGGTAAGCGGAATAGTCCATGCCACACAAATCCATCAGCTGCTCAAAACGGCAACCAGCGGCATCACGCAGTTGCTGCATGGCCGCCAGGTAATTGGTGGGGGACACTGTCAAGGTAACTTCCCCCAGTTTGACTTCAGCCGACAACAAACGGTCGCCCAAACAAGCGACCAAGTGTTGCTTCAGCGCTTCAGGCGCTATGCAGGTTTCAACCGTCATCTGAAAAACTCCTTGTCGCTTAAACGCGGGCAATGGTGTTGGTACGGCGAATTTTTTGCTGCAACTGCATGATGCCGTAAATCAGCGCTTCTGCGGTAGGGGGGCAGCCCGGCACATACACGTCCACCGGCACGATGCGGTCACAACCGCGCACCACCGAGTAGCTGTAATGGTAGTAACCACCACCGTTAGCGCAAGACCCCATCGACAGCACCCAGCGGGGTTCGGCCATTTGGTCGTACACCTTGCGCAGAGCCGGGGCCATTTTGTTGCACAAGGTACCTGCCACGATCATGAGGTCGGACTGGCGTGGACTGGCACGAAACACCTCAGCACCAAATCGACCGATGTCGTAACGTGCGGCAGCGGCGTGCATCATCTCCACCGCACAGCAGGCCAACCCAAAGGTCATGGGCCACAGGGAACCGGTTTTGGCCCAGTTCACCACCGAGTCGTAACTGGTGGTGATAAAGCCTTCCTTGAAAACGCCTTCAATCATGTGTGGCTCCGATGTTTTTGCACAAGATCATTCCCAATCCAAGGCACCGATCTTCCAAGCGTAACCAAAACCCACGAGCAAGTCGATCAGGAAGGCGACACCTGTCCAGAAACCAGTCGAACCGATCTCAGTAAAGGCCACTGCCCAAGGGATCAAGAACGCGATTTCAAGGTCAAACAGAATGAAGAGAATAGCGACCAAGTAATAGCGCACATCGAACTTCATGCGCGCATCTTCGAACGCCTCGAAACCACATTCGTAAGGGGAATTTTTTTCAGCATCGGGGCGATTGGGCCCGAGCACCCAGCCCAGCAGTTGGGGCAGGATACCCACTGCCACACCCACCAAGACAAACAACAGGACAGGAAGGTATTGCTGAAGGTTCATGGAGCAGGTCCTACTGACAACCCGGTGGGTTGCTGTGCTTGATTTGGTGCCGACGGCGAGACTCGAACTCGCACAGCTTTCGCCACTACCCCCTCAAGATAGCGTGTCTACCAATTTCACCACGTCGGCTTTGAGTGTTGGAACTTTAAACAGCCTAAAGATCTAATGAAGCTTTAGGCCGTTTTTTTCAACTGGCGAATTCTAACCTGAAAACGCCCGCTTTTTGGCGGAAGGCGGGAGCGAACACCGCCTTCTTTTTACTTGGCAGGGATTTGGGCTGCACCCGTAGCAGCGGGAGCGGACGCAGGAGCTGTGTCCGACGACGGCACCGTTTGTGCCGGTGCGGCAGCGGGCAAACCTTCGAGCACGCTGCCACTGGTGGCAGGACGCAAGTTGCCAAAGTAGGCCAAGCCCAGTGTGGTGGCCAAGAAAATGGAAGCCAACACCGCCGTGCTGCGCGACATCAGGTTGGCACCACCGCTGGCCCCAAACAGGCTGGCCGAACCAGCACCACCACCAAAGGCAGCACCCGCATCAGCACCTTTGCCATGCTGCATCAGGATCAGACCAATCATGGCGATGGCAGACAGCATTTGCGCCACCAGCAAAATGGTTTTGAGAATGTTCATGTGAGGCTCCCCAAGCATCAGACCACAGCGGGACAAGATGCGATCAATTTTAAAAACTCCGTGGCTTTGAGCGATGCACTGCCCACCAAACCGCCATCCACATCGGGTTGGGCCAACAAATCGGCGGCGTTGGCGGCGTTCATGCTGCCACCGTACA
>JBLIZX010000212.1:0-10732 GCA_048860285.1 Macromonas sp.
ATCCGCAGACCTCCGGCGGCCTGCTGGTGGCCTGCGCGCCCGACAGCGTGCAGCAGGTGCTGGCAGTGTTTGCGCGCGAGGGTTTTGCGCAGGCCGCCGTGGTTGGCGGGGTCGCGGCGGGACTGGCGCGGGTGGAGCTGCGGCGCTGATGGGCCGCGCGGCTGGCACAGGTCAGGCCCTTGTCACATTCTGCGCATAGGCTATTGCGCCCTGGGGTTCTGCGGGGAGCCATCGGTCCGGCCAGGGACGCAAAGCCCTGACAATCGCGGCCGTTGCGGCCCTCTGCCTGCCCCTGAGATCGGTGTCTCCCCATGTCCCTGGAAAAGTTCAAAACCATGCTCGACAAACAGAAACGGGTGGAACAGCTCGTGCGCAACCAGCAGCTGTCGCGGCATGAGGTGGCCCAGGGCCTGTTGCACATCCAGCAGGACACCGAACTGCGCGCGGCCATCGCGGCGCAGTCGGCGGCCGAACTGGCGGAAATCCTAGACACCCTGTCGCTGGAGCAAGCCCAGCCCGTCTGGGAAAAAATCCCCGCCGAGCGCCAGAACGATGTGCTGTGGGAGCTGTCGGACGAGCGCCGCCTGGCGCTGGCCCCCGACCGCGAGCCGGACATCGAAAGCCGCCGCGTCAGCGTGTTCGAGCTGGTCGATGGCCGCCTGCGCGAAGTGCCGATCACCGGCAAGAAAGACCTGGTTGGCCTGCGCCCGATCTGGGTGGACCTGGTGCATGCCAGCAAGGCCGAGCGGGCATTGATCGGCGCGCATTTCAATGTGGACCTGCCCGATCCGCTGGAGGTGACCGACCTGGAAGTCAGCGCGCGCTTTCATATTGAAGAAAACGACGCCATCTACCTGCACGCCAACTTCCTGCTGGACCGCCAGGGCGATTCGCGCAGCGTGCCGGTGGCGCTGGTGTTGCATGGGGGCATCCTGTTCTCGCTGCGCGACGAGGAGCTGCCGGTGTTCCGCCTGCAGCGCCGCCTGGCCCGCACCCAGCCCGGCTATGTGAGCGATGCGGTGGACGTGCTGCTGGACCTCTACCGGGCCGATGTGGAGTCGTCCGCCGATTCGCTGGAAAACATCTATGCCACCTTGGGCAAGGTCGGCAAGCTGGTCTTGAACGAGACCGTCAGCGACGAGCAGGCTGCCGCCACCCTGGCCGAGATCGCCGAGGAAGAAGACCACAACGGCCGTATTCGCAGCAACATCCTGGACACGCAGCGCGCCACCAACTTTTTGATGCGCAGCCGCCGGCTGACGCCCACGCAGTTCGACGATGCCAAACAGATCCTGCGTAACATCGAATCGCTGAACAGCCACACGGCGTTTTTGTTCGACAAGATCAACTTCCTGATGGATGCGACCATCGGTTTTATCAACATCAACCAGAACAAGCGGGTGAACCAGCTCACCGTATTCAGCGTGGTGTTTGGCCCGATCAACATTTTGGCGGGCATTGGCGGCATGTCGGAGTTCTCGATGATGACCGAGGGCATTCCCTGGCCCGTGTCTTTTGGCGCGCTGCTGGTGGGCATGGTGTTGATCGGCATCGCCACCCATGCGGGGCTCCGGCATTTCGAGCGCAACCGCACGCGCAGCGTCAAAACCACCAAGCCGCCCAAGGGCATTCCGCCAGGCTGAAAACTGCCTGTGGGGGCCGCTAGACTACGCGCCCTCATCAGAGGAGTCTCCCCCATGGCCGTCACCGAACAAGCCCTTTTGACCGCGCTCGCCACCGTGCGCGATCCCTACACTGAGCAGGATTACGTCAGCACCCGCGCGCTGCGCAATGTGCGCATCGACGGTGGGGCGGTGGCCTTTGACGTAGAACTGGGCTACCCCGCGCGCAGCCAGGAACCCGCCCTGCGCGAGCGCCTGTAAGCCGCCGCCCGCACCGTGCCGGGGGTGGAGAGCGTGCAGGTGCAAATCAGCACCAAGATTGCCGCCCATGCGGTGCAGCGCGGCGTGTCGCTGCTGCCGGGCGTGAAGAACATCGTCGCCGTCGCCTCGGGCAAGGGCGGCGTGGGCAAGAGCACCACCGCCGCCAACCTGGCGCTGGCGCTGGCCGCCGAGGGCGCCCACGTGGGCGTGCTGGATGCCGACATCTATGGCCCCAGCCAGCCCATGATGCTGGGCATCGACGGCAAGCCCGAGAGTGCCGACGGCAAGACCATGGAGCCGCTGGAAAACCACGGCCTGCAGGTCATGTCCATCGGCTTTCTGGTTGCGCCCGAGCAGGCCATGATCTGGCGCGGCCCCATGGCCACCCAGGCGCTGGAGCAACTGCTGCGCCAGACGAACTGGAAAGATCTGGACTATCTGATCGTGGACATGCCGCCTGGCACGGGCGACATCCAGCTCACCTTGTCCCAGCGCGTGCCGATCACCGGCGCCGTGATCGTCACCACCCCGCAGGACATCGCGCTCTTGGACGCGAAAAAGGGCGTGACCATGTTCCAGAAGGTGGGCGTGCCCATCCTGGGCCTGGTCGAGAACATGGCCGTGCACATCTGCAGCCAGTGCGGCCATGCCGAACACATCTTTGGCGAAGGCGGCGGCCAGCGCAATGGCCAGCACCAGCACGTGCAGCTCGCCCGCACGCCAGTCGCGCCACAGGGCCCGCGCGCCCAAGGCCCAAAAGGAAGGAGGTTGTGGTGATCGTGGTGGTGCAGGCATGGCGCAAGCGTAACCCAGCGGCCTTAACCACGCGGCCCCGTAGGCCGATGCCGGGCTTGCGCCCGTCGGCCAATCCCACCCAACTTACAGCGTCCTTGCAATTAGTGACTACACTTATGGTTTGTATACGCATGATGTATGGAATCACATAACGCAACCCACATCTTCGGAACTTGAAGCACAAGCCAAACGCCTGCGTACGGTGTTCTGGGTCATCGGCTTGGCCACCGTTGGCCTGATTTTTGACGGCTACGATCTGGTGGTCTACGGTGCCGTGGTCTCCACCTTTTTGCGCGATCCATCGCACATTGGCGTGGTCACACCAGCCACCGCTGGGGTGTTGGGCAGCTACGCCTTGGTAGGTGTGCTGTTTGGTGCATTGCTGGCGGGCACGGTGGGCGACATTCTGGGCCGCCGCAAAGTGATGCTGGCTTCGTACGCATGGTTCTCGGTTGGCATGGCCTTGACCGCGATGGCCACCACCACCACCGCCTTTGGCTGGTTGCGCTTCTTTACCGGGCTGGGCATCGGCGCGCTGGTGGCCGAATACGCCCCCAAGGACAAGAAAAACCTGTGCAACGCCATCAGCAACGGCGGCATCCCATTGGGCAGCTTGCTGTCGGCGGTGCTGGCGATGGTGCTGATGGAGCACATCGGGTGGCGCGGCATGTTCTGGATCGGTGCGTTGCCCATCGTCACACTGCTGCCGCTGGCGTACTTCAAGATGCCGGAATCGGTGGCATGGCTGGCGGCCCGTGGACGCATGGACGAAGCGCGCGCACTGTCCGAACGTACCGGCGTGCCTCTGCCCGCCGCCCCCGTGGCCAACACCACCACGGCAACCACCTCCAGCGGTGCGCCCGATGCGCACAAAACCGGCTTTGCCGGACTGTTCAGCCGCTACTACCTGTTTGCCACCCTGGTGCTGGGCCTGATGAGTGCCACCGGCCTCGTGCTGGTGTACTCGCTCAACACGTGGTTGCCGGAGCTGATGCTGCGCGCGGGCTTCAACGCCAAGGGTTCGCTGTCGTTCTTGGCGGTGCTCAACGGTGGCTCACTGTTTGGCGGTCTGCTGGCTTCGCGCGCGGCCGACCGCTTTGGCCCCAAACCCGTGGTGGCGGCCTCGTTTGGTGTGGGTGCAGTGTCCATCATCCTGCTGACATTGGGTTTGCCACTGGGCGGCCTGCTGGCGGTGGTCGCCATTGTGGGCCTGGGCACCAGTGGCACCCAAACGCTGATTTACGGCTTCACCGCCAACTACTACCGCACCAACGTACGCGCGGCCGGTGTGGCTTGGTGCGCAGGCTTTGGCCGCTTGGGCGGCATTGCTGGCCCCATGCTGGGCAGCTTCCTGATCGGAGCCAATTTGGCCTTGGACTCCATCTTTTACGTGCTGGCCGGCATTGGCGTGGTCGGCATCGTACTTACGCTGCTGGTGCCCATGTCACACAGCTCCTACGAAGGGCCATCCTCCCTCAAGCGCGTGCGCTGATAGGCGATGGCAAGCCACTCCATTTATACGTGGAGTGGCTTTTTTCATGGCGTGGGGCCAATTTCAAGTGTCTTTGGAAATCTGGATGGTCGGAAATTTGCTGGAAAAGTCCTTGGCCTTGGCCGCCACCGTCAGGGCCACCTGACGCGCCACGCCCTGGTACAACTGCGCGATCTCGCCTTGCGGGTCGGCCACCACGGTGGGGGTGCCGCTGTCGGCCTGCAAGCGTATTTGCAGGTTCAACGGCAACGCACCCAGATAGTCGATGCCAAACTCTGCCGCCATTTTCTTGCCGCCATCGGCACCAAAAATGTGCTCCACATGGCCGCAGTGGCTGCACACATGGACAGCCATGTTCTCCACCACACCCAGAATCGGCACGCCCACTTTTTCGAACATCTTGATGCCCTTACGCGCGTCCAGCAACGCAATGTCCTGCGGCGTGGTCACGATCACCGCCCCTGTGATGGGCACACGCTGGCTCAACGTGAGCTGAATGTCCCCCGTACCGGGTGGCATGTCCACCAGCAAATAATCCAAGTCTTGCCAATTGGTCTGGCGCAACAGTTGGTCCAGCGCCTGAGTGGCCATCGGGCCGCGCCAGACCATCGCCTGGTCGGGCTCCACCAGAAAACCTATCGACATCACCTGCACGCCGTGGTTGCGCATCGGCTCCATCGTCTTGCCGTCGGTGCTTTCGGGCCGACCACTGATGCCCAGCATGGTGGGCTGGCTCGGGCCGTAGATGTCGGCATCCAAGATGCCCACACGCGCGCCTTCGGCCGCCAGCGCCAGCGCCAAATTGGCGGTCGTGGTGCTCTTGCCCACGCCACCTTTGCCCGATGCCACCGCAATGATGTTCTTGACCCCCGGCAACAGCGGCACACCGCGCTGCACCGCGTGGCTGACGATGTTCGTGCGAATCTGCACACTCACGTGCCGCACACCGGGCACGGTCTGGGCCGCAACGGTCAGCGCCGCCTGCAACGCTGCGTGCTGGCTGCGCGCCGGGTAACCCAGCTCCAGCTCAAACGACACCGCATCGCCTTGCACCTGCACATGCTTGATGGCCTTGGTCGATACGAAATCCTTGCCCGTGTACGGGTCGGTCACGGTTTGCAGCGCCCGCAACAGCGCCTGTTGGTCAATGGCCATTCGGTCTCTCCACCAAAAAACAAAAGCGCGATTGTGGCGTGTGGCCCCTTAAAATTGTCGGCTTGCCCTGAAAGACCCCTTTATCTATGACCGCTGCGCGCCGCTTCTTCGTCACCACCGCCCTGCCCTACGCCAATGGCAATTTTCACATTGGCCACATCATGGAATACATCCAGGCCGATGTCTGGGTGCGCATGCAACGCATGCAAGGCCACGAGGTGCATTTTGTGGGCGCGGACGATGCGCACGGCGCGCCCATCATGATCGCTGCCGAAAAAGCGGGCATCACGCCGCAGCAGTTTGTGGCCAACATTGCCGCCGGGCGCGCGCAATACCTTGAAGGCTTCCACGTCAAGTTTGACAACTGGCACAGCACCGACGGCCCAGAAAACCACGAACTCGCGCAACAAATTTACCGCGATCTGCGGGCCAACGGCTTGATTGGCACCAAAACCATCGAACAGTTCTTCGACCCCGAAAAGAACATGTTCTTGCCCGACCGCTTCATCAAGGGCGAATGCCCCAAGTGCGGTGCCAAAGACCAGTACGGCGATTCCTGCGAAAGCTGCGGCGCGGTGTACGCCCCCACAGAACTGAAGAGCCCCTATTCCGCCCTGTCCGGTGCCACACCGGTGCTGCGCACCTCCGAACACTACTTCTTCCAACTGTCCGACCCGCGCTGCATCGAATTTTTGGAAAACTGGACAGGTGAACCGGGCCACCTGCAACCCGAGGTGCTCAACAAAATCAAAGAATGGTTCACCAAAGACGAAGAGGGCAACGGCGGTTTGGGCGATTGGGACATCAGCCGCGACGCACCTTACTTCGGCATTGAAATCCCCGACGCACCGGGCAAATACTTCTACGTTTGGCTCGACGCGCCCATTGGCTACCTGGCCAGCCTAAAAAACCACTTTGCCAAGGGCCAAGCCGCCAACCACTGGCACGAAGCCTCGCGCACCCCACAAAGCTACGAGGAGTTTGTGGCCGACCCCACGGTGGAACAAATCCACTTCATCGGCAAAGACATCACCTACTTCCATACCCTGTTCTGGCCCGCCATGTTGCACTTCAGTGGCCGCAAAACGCCCACGCAAGTCAACGTCCACGGCTTTATCACCGTGAATGGTGGTGAAAAGATGAGCAAAAGCCGGGGCACCGGTATCGACCCGCTCAAGTACCTGCAACTGGGCATGAACCCCGAGTGGCTGCGCTACTACTTGGCCGCCAAACTCAACAGCCGCGTCGAGGACGTGGACTTCAACCCGGACGATTTTGCCGCCCGCGTCAACTCCGATTTGGTGGGCAAATACATCAACATCGCCTCGCGCGCAGCGGGCTTCATCGCCAAACGCTTTGGCGGTCGGTTGGGCACCATCTCGCCCGATGGCGACGCGTTGCTCGACCACCTGCAAACCACCGTGCCCGCCATTGCCGAACTCTACGCCGAACGCGAATACGGCAAGGCCATCCGCGAGACCATGGCGTTGGCCGACCGCGTCAACGAGTACGTGGATGCCAACAAACCTTGGGAGCTGGCCAAGCAAGCGGGCATGGAAGCGCGCCTGCAAGACGTGTGTACCACCTGCATCGAAGCCTTCCGCGTGCTGACCGCTTTGCTCAAACCCGTGCTGCCCGCACTGGCGGGCAACGTCGAAGCCTTTTTACGCTGCGAAGCCCTCACCTTTGCCAATGCCGCCACCCCGCTGGGCGCGGGCCACACCATCGGCGTGTACCAGCACTTGATGCAGCGCGTCGATCCGAAACTGCTCGAAGCCCTGTTTGAGCCGCCCGCTGCGCCAGAACCTGAAAAAACCACCCCCGGCGGCGAGGACATCGCCCCCACCATCTCCATCGACGACTTCGCCAAAGTGGATTTGCGCATTGCCCGCATCGACCACTGCGAGCCGGTGGAAGGCTCCACCAAGTTGCTGCGCCTGACGCTGGATGTGGGCGAAGGCCGCACCCGCAACGTTTTTAGCGGCATTGCCAGCATGTACAAGCCAGAGGATCTGATCGGCAAACTCACTGTGGTGGTGGCCAACCTGGCCCCGCGCAAGATGAAATTTGGCATCAGTGAAGGCATGGTGCTGGCCGCCAGCCACGCCGACGAGAAAGCCCAACCCGGTATCTACGTGCTGCACCCGTGGCCGGGCGCACAACCGGGCATGCGCCTGCACTGAACCAGCACAGCACGCAGGCCACGGACATGCACTCCGCACCTTCCGGCTGGCTCGACATTGAACGCACCCGCCAAGCCAACCTGCGGTTGGGCATCACGCTGGCCATGGTGGCGGGAGCCACCAACGCAGGCGGCTTTTTGGCGGTGGGTGAATACACCTCGCACATGACTGGCATTGTGTCGTCGGTGGCCGACGAACTGGTGCTGGGTCACTGGACACTGGCCATTGGCGGCATGGCCTCGTTCTTGGCCTTCTTGCTGGGGGCCATGACCACCGCTTGGCTGGTCAACTGGGGCTTACGACGGCAACTGCGCAGCGCCTTTGGTCTGCCACTGTTGCTCGAAGGCGCAACCTTGCTGCTGTTTGGCCTGTTTGGGGCCGCCATCAACCTGCACATCACCTTCTTTATGCCACTGACGGTGTTGCTGCTGTGCTACACGATGGGGCTGCAAAACGCGGTTATCACCAAAATCTCACGCGCTGAGATCCGCACCACCCACCTCACCGGCCTCGTCACCGATTTGGGCATTGAAATGGGCAAGGCGCTCTACATCAACCGCCACATCCACGAAGTGCCTGTGCGCGCCAACTGGGACAAACTGGGGCTGCAAACCAAACTAATCAGCGGTTTTTTTGGTGGAGCCATTGCCGGGGCACTGGGTTTCAAGCACTGGGGCTACATTACCACCGTGCCGTTGGCGGCGGTGCTGTTGCTGCTGGTGCTGCGCCCGCTGCTGGAAGACTGGCGGCGTTGGCAAACCCAGTCGGGGCGCTAAAATTGCGGGCATGAGCTTCTTTGCCCGCCCCCACTACACCTCCGATGCCACGGACTTCATCAACAACCTGAAGGCCCAGCGCCCCGAGCTGGATGCCGATCAGCGCCAAGGTCGCGCCCTGTTGTGGGACAAACACATCGACTGGGAACAACACGCCCAAGGCCTCAAGGCCCGCGTGGCGCAAAAACCCTACGTGTACCAGACCAACGCCGATCCGCACTGAGCGCCAGCGCGCGCGGCTTACCGGACACACCACTTTGCCCCTTGTGTCCTCCCCAGTGCTGGAGGCGGCGGATGCCGTCGCCTTGGCCCGG
The DNA here is from genome assembly GCA_048860285.1 of Macromonas sp. GTDB lineage: Bacteria > Pseudomonadota > Gammaproteobacteria > Burkholderiales > Burkholderiaceae_C > Macromonas_A. The sequence goes on from JBLIZX010000212.1 coordinate 8,599, forward strand.
CTGTATGGCCAGCCCCTGCACACCATCCCGCACGACCTCTACATCCCGCCCGATGCACTGCGGGTGTTTTTGGACGCGTTTGAAGGCCCGCTGGATCTGCTGTTGTACCTGATCCGCAAACAAAATTTCAACATTCTCGACATCCCTATGGCCGCACTGACACGGCAATACTTGGCGTATGTCGATGAAATTCGCACCCACCATCTGGAACTGGCCGCCGAATACCTGCTGATGGCCGCCATGTTGATCGAAATCAAATCGCGCATGCTGCTGCCCGCACCGCCCAAGGCCGACGACACCGAGGCCCAAGACCCGCGTGCAGAATTGGTGCGCCGCCTGCTGGAATACGAACAAATCAAACTCGCAGCCCAGCGGCTGCACGACTGGCCACAGCAAGGGCGCGACTTTTGGCCCGCCCAAGCCCACGTGGACCGCACCCAAGCCGTGCGCTGGCCCGACGTGTCGGTGCCCGACCTGCAAGCCGCTTGGCAAGACATGCTGCGCCGTGCCCGGCTGGTGCAACACCACACCATCAGCCGCGAGGCGCTGTCGGTGCGCGAACACATGAGCCTGGTGCTGCGCCGCCTGCAAGGTCGGCGCTTCGTCGAATTCACCGACCTGTTTAATCCCGCCCAAGGTGTGCCAGTGCTGGTCGTCACTTTTATTGCCACATTAGAGCTGGCCAAGGAAGCCCTGGTCGAACTGACCCAGGCCGAAGCCTTCGCCCCCATCTACGTGCGGCTGGCCTACACGCCGGTCTAATTTTTCTGTTTTTTTCCCTTCACCCTCCATCCAGTTCCGCCACCATGAACGCTACCTCCACTGCACCGACCCGCCGCTTTGACGTTGTGATTGTGGGCAGTGGGCTTGCAGGCCTGAGCACCGCGCTGCTGCTGCCTGGCCACCTGCAAGTGGCCATCCTGACCAAACGCTCCATCGAGGACGGCTCAAGCGGCTGGGCCCAAGGTGGCATTGCCGCCGTGCTGGCCGACGACGACAGCTTCGAAGCCCATATCAAAGACACCTACATTGCCGGGGCCGATCTGTGCGACCCCGCTGCTACCCGTGCCACCGTGGAAGGCGCACCCGCCGCCATCGCCTGGCTACAAGCCTTGGGCACACCGTTCTCGCTGGAACAGGGCGATTTGCACCTCACGCGCGAAGGCGGCCACAGCCACCGCCGCATCGTGCATGCCGCCGATGCCACCGGCGCGGCCGTGCAACACACCCTGATCGACCGCGTGCGCTTGGCACCCAACGTGCAAGTGTTTGAAACCCACAGCCTGGTCGATCTGATCTTGAGCGACAAGCACACCCTGAGCGACAACAACAGCACCACCCAGCGCCACTGCCTGGGCGCGTATGCCCTGAACGTCGAAACCGACCAAGTGGAGGCCTTTGTGGCCCCGCACACCGTGCTGTGCACCGGCGGCGCGGGCAAGGTGTACCTCTACACTTCCAACCCCGACACTGCCACCGGCGACGGCATTGCCGCGGCCTGGCGCGCCGGCTGCCGGGTGGCCAACATGGAATTCATCCAGTTCCACCCCACCTGCCTGTACCACCCCGATGCCAAGAGCTTCCTCATCAGCGAAGCCGTGCGCGGCGAAGGCGGCCTGCTCAAGCTGCCCGCGCACCTGGGCGGCCACCGCTTCATGCTCGACCACGACCCGCGTGCTGAACTGGCCCCGCGCGACGTGGTGGCGCGTGCCATCGACTTTGAGATGAAAAAACACGGCATCGAATGCGTGTACCTCGACATCTCGCACCAGCCGCCCGAATTCCTGCACGAGCACTTTCCCAACATCTTGGCGCGCTGCGCCGAACTGGGCATCGACATCACCCGCGAACCCATCCCCGTGGTACCCGCCGCGCACTACACCTGCGGCGGGGTCGTCACCGACCTCAACGCCCACACCGACCTGCCCGGCCTGTACGTGGTGGGCGAGGCCAGCTGCACCGGCTTGCATGGAGCCAACCGGCTGGCCAGCAACTCACTGTTGGAGTGCATGGTGTTTGCCCGTGCCGCTGTGGCCGACATCGCCGCACAACCCAGCGCCAGCATCCCCGCCATCCGCCCGTGGGACGACAGCCGCGTCATTGATGCCGACGAACAAATCGTCATCTCGCACAA
>JBLIZX010000213.1:0-3821 GCA_048860285.1 Macromonas sp.
CCACCTGCTACCACCAAGATGTGGGGTATTTCGATTGCAACCGTGGGCCGGGTTGGCGACGCTGAATTCATTTTTCTGCAACAGCCCTGTGCTAAGTTGCGGGCATGAAAACATGGACACGCGCTCTTGGGCGTATGCTGGGGGTGTGTTTGCTGGCGGGGGTGGTGGCTGGTGTCCACGCTGAGCCGGCTTACACCCTGCTGTACCCCAACAACCACCCCCCGTTGATCGATGAAGCGCACGGCACCCACCAAGGTATGCTGGTGGACGTGTTGCGTACCGTGGCGCAGCGGGCCGGCGTGCAGATCGGGTGGCAACATGCCAGTGGTACGTCCGCCGCTGAGCGGGCGCAACAACATGCGCAGGCCGATGCGGTGCTGGTGCTGCACGCCCCGGTACACGCGCAACTGCCCGGCTACGTGCTGTCGTTGCCGCTGTTGGAATCGGAATTTGTGTTGGTGCAACCCCAAGGAGCTCCGCAATGGTCGTCTTGGCCCGCAGGGGCCGGTTTTCGGGTCGGGGTGGCCCCCAACGGGTTGGCGATGGAGTGGGCCTTGTACCAGCCGCAGGCCCAAGTGACATTGCTGGAGGACTGGCCCGCTGCGTTGGCGGCGGTGCAAGCGGGACGCTTGGATGCGGTGGTGATGGACCGCTGGATGGCCGATATGTACTTGACCCAAAGCCACACCACGGGATTGCACGTTAGCAGTCTGCCAGTGGCACGCGGTTACGCGTATGTGGCGGTCAAAACAAGCCGCCCCGATTTGTTGGACTTGCTCGACAGCGAATTGCAGGCCATGCAGGCCGATGGCACGCTCAACAAAATCCACGCCGCTTGGGGCAGCAACAAAGTGGTGCCCGTTACACGGCAAACTTACCAACTGGCACTGGGATTGGGTGTGTTGGTACTGTGCCTGTTGGTGGCGGTGTTGGTGGCCAACCGCCAACTGGCAGCGGCCCGGCGCAGGGCGCTGGCGTTGCGCCACGAGGCCTTGCAGGCCGAACGCGAGGCCAAGGCCAGCCGACACCGGCTCCACACCATTTTGGACACCGTGGTGGATGCCGTGTTGACGCTGGACGAGCGCGGCACCATCACCCACGTCAACCGATCCACACTGACCATGTTTGGCTGGGCCGCGCGCGACGTGCTGCAACACAGCGTCTCAAAACTGTTGCCCGACGGGCTGCGTGATCTCAACCTGCACCACGGTCTGCCGGTATGGGTACAGCCCGACCCCAACGGTGTGATTGGTCAGGGGCGCGAGGGTTGGGGCCGCCACCGCGATGGCCGCACCATTCCGTTGCACGTGTCGCTGGCGCAAGCCAGTGTGGCCGATGAAACCTGCTACGTGGTGTGCTTGACCGACATCAGCACCGAAGTGCAAGCGCGCGAATACGCCAAGGCGGCCCAAAAAAGCGCCGAAGCGGCGCAACAGGTGGCTGAACACGCGGCGCGCAGCAAAGACATGTTCCTCTCCAACATGAGCCACGAACTGCGCACGCCCATGAACGCCATCATGGGTTTTGGCCAAATGTTGCAGTACGACCCCGCCCTCAATGCCGACCAGCAAGACAGTGTGCAGGAGATTTTGCGTGCCAGTGAGCATTTGCTCACCCTCATCAACGACGTGTTGGACTTGTCCAAGATCAACGTGGCCAAAATGGTGTTCAACATTGAGCCGGTGCTGGTGCGTGAGGTGTTGCGCGAGTGCCAAGCTTTGGTCACGCCGTTGTTGCAGCAGCATGCCATCCAACTGCGCGTGGACGTTGGCCCAGACCATGTGTTGATGGCCGACCGCTTGCGGTTCAAGCAAGTGTTGATCAACTTGCTCTCCAACGCCATCAAGTACAACCGGCCACAAGGTGAAGTGCGTGTGGGCATGCACGAGGTGGACGATGGCCGCTTGCGCTTGTATGTGCAAGATTCTGGCCACGGCATCCCCGCCGAACACCATGCCCGTTTGTTTGAGCCCTTCAACCGCTTGGGGTTTGAAAACTCCAGCGTGGAAGGCACCGGCATCGGCTTGAGCATTGCGTACAAGATGGTCGAAGGCATGCAGGGGCGCATGGGATTTGACAGCACCGTGGGTGTGGGCAGCACTTTTTGGTTTGAATTGCCGCTGGAGTTTGACTTGCTGCCACAGCAGACGCAGGCCACCTTAAAAACCAGCGGTGACACGCCGTACGTGTACTGCGAATCCGAACAACTGTTGCCGCGCGTGTTGTGCATCGACGACAACGCCGTCAACCTCAAGCTGTTTGAAAAAATGTTGGGCCAGTCGGGCCGTTACGAAGTGTGGACTGCACAGAGCGCACGGCATGGCATTGAGTTGGCGCTGCGCCATGTGCCGGACTTGATTTTGCTCGACATCAAAATGCCCGACATGGACGGCTATGCGGTGTTGCAGGAGCTTCAGCGCCACAAGGCCACGGCGCGCGTGCCGGTGTTTGCTGTCACGGCACAGGCTTTGGCTGAAGATGTGCAAAAAGGGCTGGACGCGGGTTTTGCGCGTTACATCATCAAGCCCATCACCGATGTGCAAGGGTTTTTTCTGCACATCAACGACGCGCTGAACCAATCGCGCACGGATATGTTGTCGGGTGTGCTGGTGCGCCAAAGCGCGGCGTAGCCTGTTTTTTAGGCTCTTACGACACGCCCAACAGGGCGTGCAGGCGTGGGCTGCTGGTGGTGTATTGCAGCAGCACGCGTTCTTCAGGCCGCACCACAGCCGCGGCGGCAAACGCGGCCAAGGTGGCCTCGTGGAAGCCACACACAATCAGTTTGCGCTTGCCGGGGTAGGTGTTGATGTCGCCCACGGCAAAAATGCCCGGTTCGCTGGTGGCAAAGGTCTCAGGGCTGACGCACAGTTGCTTGCGCTCCATGGCCAAACCCCAATCGGCCACCGGCCCCAGTTTGGGCGACAGGCCCAGACGTGGCAGCAGGGCATCCAGTGGTAGGCGTGCCGATCCGTCGTTGGTGGCAATTTCCAGTGCCGTCAGGTGTTCGCCTTCGCATTCCAGCCCCGTAGGCTGGCCAATCACCAGTTGCAGCTGGCCTTGGGCCAAAGCGGTGCGCAGGGCTTGCTCCAGCGCGGGCTCTACACGGAACTTGTCGATGCGGTGCAGCAGGGTGACGCTGGCACAAGTGCCCGCTTGCGCCAAGGCCAGCGCGTCTTCCAGTGCAGCGGCATCACCGCCCATTACCACCACCGCTTGTCTGGTCAGCCGTTCAGCGGCAATGGCGTGGTAATGCACTTGGCGGTTTTCCAATGCGTTCAGACCGTCCAGCGCCACGCGGCGCGGCGCAAAAGCCCCCACACCGGCGGCAATGAACACGGTGGCGCAGTCGAACACCTGCCCGCTGGCGGTGGTGACGCGAAAACGCTGGTTGGGCTGGCGCTGCAAGGCCACCACTTCCTGCTGCAAATGCAGCGGCGTTTTGAACGGGGCGATCTGTTGCAGCAGCCGTTCGGTCAGTTCACGCCCGGTACACACCGGCACGGCGGGGATGTCGTAAATGGGTTTGTCGGCGTACAGCTCCACGCATTGCCCCCCAGCGTGGGGCAGCGCGTCAATGAGGTGGGCCGCAATGCCTTGCAGCCCAAGTTGGAACGCCTGAAACAGGCCCACCGGGCCTGCACCAACCACGACCGCGTCGGTGGTGACCATGCCGGGCGGGGATGGCTCCATCAGCGTTGCAGCAGCGACAGTTTGCCGGTGCGGTCTTTCATCGCGTCTGCGTCGGGCAGGGGTGCCTTGCGCTTGGTGATGCTCTTCCAGTTGGGCAGGCGCGCCAAGTCGGCGTTGAGCTTGATCATGTG
>JBLIZX010000214.1:0-2740 GCA_048860285.1 Macromonas sp.
ATCAGCGAATTGCGCAACGTGCTTTTGTAAATCAGCGCACGAATGCTGTGGGAATGCAGTTTTTTGGTGAGGGTGCTCATGGTGCCCAGCGTTCTTGTTCGTTCAGTTGCCGCCGCAACAAGCTTTGTTCCATGTCGATGAAATGCAATTGCATGCGGGTGCGGCTGCGCTCGTCGTCGGAGGTGTGTTTGTCGCGCAAACGCCGTTCCAAGCGCAAGATGCTGTGGTGGTTTTGCCCTATGCGTTCACGGGTTTGGTACACCTCGTACCCGGCCTGCAACGCTTGCCGGAACGCGGCCGCCTGTGCGGGCAGGGTATCACACGCGTCGGCCTTGTACCAACGCCCCGCCACACCTTCGCGCCACCCCGAGGCCGGGGTACAAAAAGTCTGCTGCCCCTGCTGCCACCCCTGCCGGTACAGCGCCAGCACAGGCTGCACACCCACTTTGCCACAATCTTGGACGTAAGCGGACAAACGGGCGGTGGCCTCTTCACCGCGTGCGCCGTCGGCTTGCCCCACTTGGTACCAATCGGCGACGCGGCATTCTTCAGGCCCCATGCTGGCACAGCCGGCCAAACCGCCCCACACCGCCAGCGCAACGGCCCCACGCACCAAGCGGTGCGACGGCATGCGGGGGCTGGCGACGGTGAACATGGCCAGCAGTTACAGCTTAGCGCCGACCCAACCTTGCACGCTGGCCAGCGCAGCGGGCAACTGGCTGGCATCGGTGCCGCCCGCCATCGCCATGTCGGGCTTGCCGCCGCCTTTGCCACCAACTTGCTGGGCCACAAAGTTGACCAGCTCACCGGCCTTGACCTTGCCCACGGTGTCGGTGGTCACGCCAGCGGCCAGCTGCACCTTGGCACCGTCCACCGCCGCCAACACGATGACGGCGGTTTTCAGCTTGTCTTTGAGCTTGTCCATCGTGTCGCGCAGGGTCTTGGCATCGGCACCTTGCAGCACGGCGGCCAGCACTTTCACGCCGTGGATGTCCACCGCCTGGCCCAGCAGCTCATCGCCTTGGGCCGAAGCGAGCTTGCCCTTGAGCGCCGCCACTTCTTTTTCCAGCGCCTTGACTTGCTCCAACGTTTGCAGGATGCGGCTGGTCAGCTCTGCCGCTGGGGTTTTGAGCACGCCTGCGGCCTGTGTCAAACCATTTTCCAGGGCTTGCACATAGGCCAGCGCGTTGGCACCGGTCACAGCCTCGATGCGGCGCACCCCAGCGGCCACACCGCTTTCGGCCACGATCTTGAACAAACCGATATCACCGGTGCGCTGCACGTGGGTGCCACCACACAGTTCGCGGCTGGTGCCAATGTCGAGCACCCGCACGGTCTCGCCGTACTTTTCGCCAAACAGCATCATCGCGCCGGTTTGCTGGGCGCTTTCAATGTCCATCACACGCGCTTGGGTACTGGCGTTGGACAGCACTTCGGCGTTCACAATCGCCTCAATTTCGCGCAATTGTTCGTCCGTGACCGGGGCGTTGTGTGCAAAGTCAAAGCGGGTACGCTCCGCCGTCACCAACGAGCCTTTTTGCTGCACGTGTGCGCCCAACACTTCGCGCAAAGCTTTGTGCATCAGGTGGGTGGCGCTGTGGTTGCGCACGGTGGCCATGCGCAGTTCGGTGTCCACTTGGGCCAGCACGTGGTCGCCCACCGCCAGCGTGCCGGTTTCCAGCGCGCCGTGGTGGCCAAACACGTCGGCCTTGATTTTCTGGGTGTCGCCCACCGCAAAACGGGCCGAACCGCTGGTGATATAGCCCTGATCGCCTCCTTGAACCACACTTTCGGCGTAGAACGGGGTGGTGTCGAGCACCACCACGCCGTGCTGGCACGACTTGAGTTCGGCCACCGACACGCCGTCCACGTAGATGGCCAGCACCTTGGCCTGCGGCGCTTCCAGCTGCTCGTAGCCCACAAAGGCGTTGCCAGCACCGTGGTACTCCAACGCCTTGTCCATCTTGAACTTGCCTGCGGCACGCGCTTGGGCTTTTTGCTTGTCCATCGCGGCTTGGAAGCCCGCTTCATCGACCGCCACACCGCGCTCACGGCACACGTCGTTGGTCAGATCCAGCGGGAAACCGTAGGTGTCGTGCAACTTAAAGGCCACGTCACCCGGCAACACTTGCTCGCCACCGCCCAAGGCGGCATCCAAAATGTCCATGCCGTTGGCCAGCGTTTCGTAAAAACGCTCTTCTTCGGCCTTGAGCACCTCGGTGATGCGCTGCGCCTGGTTGGCCAGATGGGGGTAAGCCTCGCCCATCAATGCCACCAGGTCGGGCACCAGCTTGTGGAAGAACGGTGCCTTGCGGCCCAGCTTGTAGCCATGGCGGATGGCGCGGCGCACAATGCGGCGCTGCACGTAGCCCCGGCCCTCGTTGCTGGGGATCACGCCGTCGCTTACCAAGAAGGCGGTGGCGCGCAAATGGTCGGCAATCACACGCAGGCTGGGGCTGTGCAGGTCGGCACAGCCCGTCTCGCGCGCAGCGGCCTTGATGAGGGTATCGAACAAGTCGATCTCGTAGTTGCTGTGGACGTGCTGCAAAATGGCCGCCAGACGTTCCAGCCCCATGCCCGTGTCCACGCACGGCGCAGGCAAGGGCGTGAGGGAGCCGTCTTCGTGCATCTCAAACTGCATGAACACGTTGTTCCAAATTTCGATGAAGCGGTCGCCGTCTTCCTCGGGGCTGCCCGGAGGGCCGCCGGGAATGTGGTCGCCGTGGTCGTAGAAGATCTC
>JBLIZX010000215.1:0-6210 GCA_048860285.1 Macromonas sp.
TTGGCGGCTTGCTGGTACAGCAAGCGGGCCTGACCGATCAAGTCCAAGCTGACGTTGGCCAGCGCGATGTCTTCTTCAATCACGGGGCCGTGGCCGCACCATTCGGCGTTGCGCTGGCCCAGCACCACGGCGTTGTCGGCCAAGTGCAGCAGGTAGTTGGCGGTTGCGCTCATATTACATGTGCCCCACTTCTTCCGGGATTTCGTAGAACGTCGGGTGGCGGTAGATTTTGTCGGCCGCTGGGTCGAACAGTTCACCCTTGTCGTCGGGATTGCTGGCGGTGATTTGGGCCGACGGAATCACCCAAATACTCACGCCTTCTTGGCGGCGGGTGTACATGTCGCGGGCCATTTGCAGCGCGTGCTGCGCGTCGGAGGCGTGCAGGCTACCGCAGTGCTTGTGCTCCAAGCCTTGCTTGCTGCGGACAAAGACTTCCCACAGGGGCCAGTCTTTCAATGCGGGGGTGGTGGCGTTGGTCATGCTGCTTCCTTCAGGGCACGTTGTTGCTGTTTGCGGGCGTGGGCCAGGGCGGCATCGCGCACCCATTGGCCGTCGTTGTGCGCTTTCACGCGGGTAGAAAGGCGTTCTTTGTTGCAAGGGCCATTGCCGTTGACGGTGTTCCAGAACTCGTCCCAATCGATTTGGCCGTAGTCGTAGTGGCCACGCGCTTCGTTCCACTTCAGATCCGGATCGGGCAGGGTCACGCCCAGCACTTTGGCTTGCGGCACGGTGGCATCGATGAATTTTTGGCGCAGATCGTCGTTGCTGATGCGCTTGATGCCCCAACGCATGGCTTGCTCGCTGTGCGGGCTGTCGGTGTCCGGCGGGCCAAACATGGCCAAGCATTTCCACCAGTAACGGTTGACCGCGTCTTGCACCATGGCTTTTTGCTCATCGGTGCCCTTCATCATCACCAACAGGGCTTCGTAGCCTTGGCGTTGGTGGAAGGATTCTTCCTTGCACACGCGGATCATGGCTCGGGCGTAAGGGCCGTAGGAACAACGGCACAGCGGCACTTGGTTCATGATGGCAGCACCGTCCACCAGCCAACCGATCACGCCCACATCGGCCCAGTTCAGGGTCGGGTAGTTGAAGATGGAGCTGTACTTGGCCTTGCCGCTGTGCAGCGCGTCGAGCAGGTCGGCACGGCTGGCACCCAAGGTTTCGGCAGCGGAATACAGGTACTGGCCATGGCCACCTTCGTCTTGCACCTTGGCAATCAGAATCGCCTTGCGCTTCAAGCTGGGCGCACGGCTGATCCAGTTGCCTTCGGGCAGCATGCCAACGATTTCGCTGTGCGCGTGTTGGCTGATTTGGCGCACCAAGGTCTTGCGGTAGGCCTCTGGCATCCAGTCTTGCGGCTCAATGCGACCATCGGCATCGATGCGCGCTTGAAATTTGGCGGTCAACTCGGGCGACTCCAACGCCGCCACGGCTTTGATGTTCTTCTGACCGGCATCGTCCGGCACACTGAAGGATTGGGTATACATCGAACAACTCCTCAGGGACACAGCCCCAACGTGGGTTAACGAAAACGAAATTTGGAAATCAAACGCGCTCGATCACGATCGCAATGCCCTGCCCCACGCCAATGCACATGGTGCACAGGGCGTAGCGGCCACCACGGCGGTGCAGCTCGTACATGGCGGTGGTGACCAAGCGGGCACCACTCATGCCCAACGGGTGGCCCATTGCAATGGCACCGCCGTTGGGGTTGACACGGGCTTCGTCGTCGGACAGGCCGAGGTCGCGCAACACAGCCAGCGCCTGGGCGGCAAAGGCCTCGTTGAGCTCGATCACGTCCATTTGGTCCAGTGTCAGTCCGGTTTTGGCCAACACCTTGCGCACCGCCGGTGCCGGGCCAAAACCCATGATGCGCGGGGCCAAACCTGCGGTGGCCATGCCGACCACACGGGCACGCGGGGTCAGGCCATACTGGGCGGCAGCGGCTTCGGAAGCCAGCAGCAGCGCGCAAGCACCGTCGTTCACGCCCGAGGCGTTGCCAGCGGTCACGCTCAAGTCGGGGCCGTTGACCCCTTTGAGCTTGGCCAGCATCTCCAACGTGGTCTCCGGGCGCGGGTGTTCATCGGTGGTAAAGATGAGGGGATCGCCCTTTTTGCGCGCAATGGTGACGGGCACCAGTTCGTCGGCAAAACGGCCCGCGGCGTTGGCTGCGGCCCAGCGTTGTTGCGAACGCAGCGCAAACGCATCCTGGTCGGCGCGGTTGATGTTGAAGTCGGCCGCCACGTTGTCCGCCGTTTGCGGCATGGAGTGGGTTTCGTACAGCTTCTTCATCAACGGGTTGACAAAGCGCCAGCCGATGGTGGTGTCGTACACCGCGTTGCTGCGGCTGAACGCGCTGTCGGCCTTGGGCATGACGAACGGAGCGCGGCTCATGCTTTCCACGCCACCGGCAATCATCAGGTCGGTTTCGCCGGTCTTGATGGAACGGGCGGCCAAGCCCACAGCGTCCATGCCGGAGCCGCACAGGCGGTTGACGGTGGTGCCGGGCACTTCGGTCGGCAAACCCGCCAGCAGGCCAGACATGCGGGCTACGTTGCGGTTGTCTTCACCGGCTTGGTTGGCGCAGCCGTAAATGATGTCTTCGACCGCTGCCCAGTCCACCTGGGGGTTGCGCTCCATCAGCGCCTTGAGCGGCACCGCGCCCAGATCGTCGGCGCGCACAGCGGCCAAGGTGCCACCGTAGCGGCCAATCGGGGTGCGAATGGCATCGCAAATAAAAGCCTGGTTCATGCTGGGGCTCCTGGATTTAGAGTTGTTTCGGGCGGTCGTCGATCACGCGGCGGGCTTTGCCGGTTTGCGTGCGCGGCAGGGTATCGGCATCAAGCACCGAAACCTTGGTGGTGATACCAATCACGGTCTTGATGTGGTGTTGCAGTTCTTTGGCAATCTTCTGCACTTCAGCGGCTTCCAAGCGGCCCGAGAACTCGCGTTGCAGTTCGCAACGCACTTCCACGGTGTCCAAGTGGCCATCGCGGCTGAGTTGGATTTGGTACACACCGGCCAGACGCTTGTCGCGCAGGATCTGTTCTTCGATTTGGGTCGGAAACACGTTGACACCGCGCACAATCAACATGTCGTCGGAACGGCCCGTGATCTTGCCAATGCGGCGGAACGAGCGCGCCGTGGGCGGCAACAGCTTGGTCAGGTCGCGGGTACGGTAACGGATGACGGGGAAGGCTTCTTTGGTCAGAGAAGTGAACACCAGTTCGCCTTCGGAGCCATCGGGCAGCACTTCACCGGTTTCGGGGTCGATGATTTCGGGGTAGAAGTGGTCTTCCCAAATCACCGGGCCGTCTTTGGTTTCGATGCACTCGCACGCCACGCCGGGGCCCATCACTTCGGTCAGGCCGTAGATGTCGATGGCATCGATGCCCAGCTTGCGCTCAATTTCGGCGCGCATGCCCTCGCCCCACGGCTCGGCACCAAAGATACCGACTTTGAGGGAAATGTCTTCCGGCTTGATACCTTGGCGCTCAAACTCTTCGGCAATCACCAGCGAGTACGACGGCGTGACCATGATGGCATCGGGCTTGAAGTCCATGATTTGCTGGACTTGCTTTTCGGTCTGGCCACCGGACATGGGCACCACGGTGCAACCGGCGCGCTCAATACCGTAGTGGGCACCCAAACCGCCGGTGAACATGCCGTAACCGTAGGAGTTTTGCACCATGTTGCCAGCGCGCACACCGGCGGCGCGCAGCGAGCGGGCGATCAAATTGGCCCAATTGTCCAGATCGTTCTGGGTGTAGCCCACCACCACCGACTTGCCGGTGGTGCCGCTGGAGGCGTGCAGGCGTGCCACTTTTTCGCGTGGCACGGCAAACAGGCCAAACGGGTAGTGGTCGCGCAAGTCCAGCTTGGTCATGAACGGGAACTTGGCCAGGTCGGCCAGCGTGTGCAAATCGTCCGGGTGTACGCCCTTGGCGATGCACTTCTCGCGGTACGGGGCCACGTTGTCGTAGGTGTGGCGCACCGACCACTTCAGGCGTTCGAGTTGCAGTGCGGAGATTTCCTCGCGGCTGGCGGTTTCGATGGGCTCCAGATCACCGGGCAGGGGTTTCTTGACGGTCATAATGTTTTCCTCTGGGAGATTTGTCGATTTTTTGAGCAGGGTCAGGCTTGGGCCAGACCGGCAATCACTTCGCCCTGAATGCGGTAGCTCTTGCCCCGGAACAGTGCCACGGTTTTGCCGCCACGCACGCGCACGGTGATGTCGTACACCCCAGTGCGCCCAGCGGCAGAACGTTCGACCGCTTCGGCTTCCAGCACGTCACCCAAGCGGGCGGGGGCCAGAAAGTCGATGTGGCAAGCCGAAGCCACGGTGTTTTGGTTGTAGCTGTTGCAGGCGTAGGCAAAGGCGCTGTCGGCCAGCGTAAAGATGTAGCCACCGTGGCACATGTGGTGGCCATTGAGCATGTCGGTACGCACCGGCATGGCGATGGTGGCGGTGCCTGGGCCGACGGCCAAGACTTCCATACCCAAGGCTTGGGTGGCGTTGTCGCGCGACCACATGGCGTTGGCCACGGCTTGGGCCAATTGCTGCGGATCGGTGGGGACGGTGGTTGAGTCGGTCATGTCGGTATCCGTAGGCTCACTGGCCGGTGAATTGCGGCGCGCGCTTGCCCAAGAAGGCGCTCACGCCCTCCACGTAGTCGGCGCTGCGGCCCAGTTCGCGCATCATCATGGCTTCGAGCGTGAGTTGCTGCTCCAGCGTGTTGCTGTAACTGGCCAACATGGCTTGGCGGGTGCGTGCCAGTGCCTTGGTCGGCATGGTGGCCAGTTGCGCGGCCAGTGCGTTCACGCTGTCGGCAAAGGCATCGTCGGCCACGGCTTCCCAAATCAGGCCCCATTCGGCGGCCTTGGCGGCGGGCAGCTTTTGGCCAGTCAGCGCCAAACCCATCGCACGGGCATGACCCAGGCGTTGCGTCACGATCCAAGAACAGGCGGTGTCAGGGATCAGGCCAATCTTGGCAAACGGCAGCATGAAACCGGCCGATTGCGTGGCCAGCACCATGTCGCAAGCCAAGGCCAGACTGGCACCTGCCCCCGCTGCCATGCCGTTGACGGCGGCGATGGTGGGCACGCGCAACTGGGCCAGACGCAGAACCAAAGGCTTGTAGTGGCGCTCGACCACGTCGCCCAGGTCGGGCGGCGTGCCTTCACCGGGCACAAAGCGCACTTCGGCATCGGCCAAATCTTGGCCAGCGCAGAAGCCACGGCCCGCACCGGTAAGCACCAGCACACGCACGGCCAGGTTGCTTTGGATGTGATCCAACGCGTCGCGCACTTCGGCGTGCATCTCGGCATTGAAGCTGTTCATCTTGTCGGGCCGGTTCAGCGTCAGGCGGGCCACGCCGTTGTCGCTGATGTCGAACAGAATGTGCTGGTAAGCCATAACGTGTCTCAATCCTGCGTGCTGGGGCTTAGACGTGGTAGCGGCGTTGCACCACACGGAAGCGGTTGGCCACAAACGCCGAATCGGCGTAAGAGGCGTTGGCCGCCGGGTTGCCACCCGTGCCGTGGTAGTCGGAGAACGCGGCGGACTGGTTGACGAACACGCTGCTGGTCAGGTTGATGGACAACGCCACTTTGCCGCGCCAAGTGGCAGCGGTCATCGCGTCGATCACTTCATCCTTGCTGGAATACAGGCCCACCGTCAGCGCACCGTGGGTGTTGACGATGCGCTCGGACAAAGCGATGGCAGCGGCGGTGTCGGCGGCCTTGACCACAAAGCTGATCGGGCCGAAACGCTCTTCCATGTAAGCGGCTTCGTCGGCAGCGTCCACCGCCAGCAGCACGGGGGTGCGCACGTCGGCACCAGGGAAGTCGGGGTTGCTCAATGTATTGGAAGCCAGCACCACGCGGCCCAGTTTGCCGCTGTTGGCCAGTTCCACGCGCTCGGCGGTGGCGGTGGATTGCATCGCGCCCAGCACGGCAAAGGCGACTTCGGGCTTGCCCAGGAATTTTTGGATCGCGGCAGCGAGGTCGTTGCACACGTCGTCGTAGCTCTTGTGGCCTTCGTCGGTGTCAATACCGCCAGCGGGCACGATGATGGCTTGCGACGTGGTACACATCTGGCCGGAGTACAGCGACAGCGTGAACGCCAAGTTGCCCAGCATCGCTTTGTAGGCGTTGGTGGAGTCGATGACGATGTTGTTGACACCGGCCAGTTCGGCGTACACCTGC
>JBLIZX010000216.1:0-9810 GCA_048860285.1 Macromonas sp.
CATTCGGTGTAACTGCGGTACTTGGACAGCAGCACCCGGATGTGCATTTTGTAGGCCTTGCTCTCCAGGTAGTCAAAGAAACGCTGAATGCCGTACCAACTCTGCGTCCAGTTGCCGTCCCAATCGGGCGCACCGTGCAGCACCCAATGGCGCTGCGCGTCGGTGAGTTGCACCCACGGGGTGTCGAGCGGAACGCCCGCCGCTGCGGCGTGGCGCAGCAAGTCGCTCTGGCACTCTTGGTAGGCCGGGGTTTGAATGGGCTTGATGGCCCCATCGCGCAACGACAGCTGGTGGTTGGGCACCACCAGCCCCCAGTCCACACCGATGGTGCGGCCAAAGCCCCGGCACGTGGGGCACGCGCCCACCGCCGAGTTGAACGAGAACATGGACGGCAGCGGTTCGGCGTAGTGCAGATCGCTTTCGGGGCAATGCAAGCCGGTGGAAAACCGCCACAGCTGGGGTTCGGGCGTGTCGCCTTCTGCCGCCGTGGGGGGCAAGGCGTACACCGTAAGGCGACCGCCACCACGCTTGAGGCCCAGCTCAATCGCTTCCATTGCCCGCGCCGGGGCGGTACCCGACAGGCGGAAGCGGTCCGCCACCACGTCCAGCACGCGCACGGTGCTGCCGGACGGGCGCTGCTCAACGCGTTCGGCCTGCACGCGGGCAAAGCCGCTGGCCGACAACCATTGTTGGATGTCGTCGGGCGTGGCGCTGGTGGGCAGTTCCACCGCAAACGTCACCACCAACCGTGGATCATCGGCCTGCGCGGCGCGGCGTTGCAGCTCGGCGTAAATGGTCTCGGGCGTGTCGTGGCGCACCGGCAACGCGGTCTGGCGGTCAAACAGTTGGGCCGCACGGGCCAACAGCAGTTTGAGGTGGTCGTTGAGCTCCGTCATGGTGCCCACGGTGGAACGCGACGAGCGCACCGGGTTCGTCTGGTCGATGGCAATGGCCGGGGGCACGCCCTCCACCTTGTCCACCGCCGGTTTGTCCATGCGGTCCAGAAACTGGCGCGCGTAGGCGCTGAAGGTTTCGACGTAGCGGCGTTGGCCTTCGGCAAACAGGGTGTCAAACACCAAGCTGGACTTGCCCGAACCGCTGGGGCCGGTCACCACCGTCCACTCGCCGGTGCGGATGTCCACATCCAGATTTTTCAGGTTGTGCTGGCGTGCGCCCCGGATGCGGATCACACCGGTGGTGTCGGCCACCACGTCCAAGCCAGCGGAGACAGGAGAAGTTTCAGACATCTTGAGCGTGGCCCATTTGGTGGTTCAACGATTGGCGGATCAAGCCCATGACGTAGGGCAGTTCTGCCACACTGGCCAGCGTCACTTCCACATCGCCGTTGCCCCAACGCCCCAAATGGGTCACATCCACACACCGGTTTTTAGGATCGTCGATGTCGTGAAACGGCATATTCAGCATCAGGCACAAACGCTTGGCTTGCGGCATCACATCGACGAAGTGGGTGTCGGCTTTGTAGGCCACGTAGAGCTTGAAAAACTCTTCGGTCACACATGGGTGGAGTGCCAAAATCGATCGACGCAAGGCCTCGAACAACCCGCGTACGGGGCCGCTGGCCACCAAATAGGGGTGGTCGGCCACCCCATACGGCTGCGGCGGTTTGGTGGCGGCAGGCCGGTAGGTGGACAACACCTCATCGGCCAACTGTGGTGCGGGCCACACCTTGAGGGCCTCGCGCGCCAAATGTTCCGCGCGGGCTTGGATGGCCACCTCGTCCCAACGCACCACCTGACCCAGCCCCCGGTTCAGCTTGAGCGGACTGTGGGCCAAGCCAATCGGGTAACCGTCTGGGCTGGTGGCCCCGTCGCGTTTGTAGGCGAAGGGCCGGTCGCTGTATTCGCTGTTGTAGCCCGTCAACGTCAGGTTGCCCAAGGTGTGCAACCAGGTGCGTTGCACACGTTGCCAGTCGTCGCCCAATTCGGCCTGCCACTCGGGCGAGAGGTGGTCGTTTTGCGGCAAGATGTGTTCCACGGTGTAGTCTTCTACCGCCACGCGTTCTTTGCGCCCGTGGTTTTCCAAACGACGCAACCAGTAGCTGCGGCTGCGAAAGTGGTACAGATCGCGCACCTTGAGATCGCGCTGAAACTCCTCATCCACCGGAAACCGACGGTAGGCACGCAGCAGCAAGAACGCGGCCTTGACGCTTTCCACACAGCGGTTTTTGTGGACGCTTCGGCCAAAATTGGCAAACGTCTGGTTAAGCGAGTTGGTGGGAATGCCGCAAATGGCACGGCGAAACACATAACTTTCCACCAGTCGAACGATTTCGAGCACCGCCTCGGCGGTCAATTCGCCTTGCTGGTGGCCGTGGTACACCTCCAGCAAGAAGGGGTACGCCACATCCACTTTGAGTTCGCGCACATCGTGAAAGGCTTGCCGCAACTCCGGGTGTTTTTCCTGGCCCAAGGCCATCGCGGCGTAGCCCATGGCATAGGTGTGAATATCGGCCACCAGTGCCCGGATATCCCCGGCAAAGCTGCGCGCAAACGTTTTGAACGCCGCGTAGACCTCGCGCACATTCGGAATGTCGCCGGTCTTGGTGGTCAGGTAATGGCGCATGAAAGCGTCAAAATGCTGCACATAGGCCGCCTGCCCAAACGCCCGCTCCATAGGCCGCCAGTAGCGGGTGTACAGCTCACGCTGGAGGTGTGGCTCCAGCCCCATCAACAGGTAGTTGCGGATCAGGTCGGCTTGGTTCAAGTCCAAGCCGGTGGAGTTCATACTTTCAAAAATGAGCTGCGGATTGTCCTGGCCACGGTCCAACGACACGTCCACAATCACCAACTTGGCCAAGCCTTGGCAGATGGCGGCCAGCTCACCTTGACCCGCCGTTGTGGCAATCCACGCTTGGAACAAAGCGTAATTTTGGACAATACGGGTACTGGCCTCGGCAGGCAGCGGCGTGTTCTGGAGGATGGCCAGCAAGGTGTCCTTGTCGGTGTCCGACAAAATCAACTTGAAATGGCGCTCGCCCTCCTCATCGGGGTTCAACAAGTAGTAGTTGCGCAGCTTTTTGGCCGAAAAGGCCTCCAACAATTCAGGGATGCCCTGCGTCTCAAAATGGTTGGCGAGTGCGGCCAGCAACAACGTGGTGGTGGTCAAGCGTTGTTGTCCGTCAATCACCAACAACGCTTGCGACTGCATGACGTTGCTCAGGCCACGCTCAATGTAGACCACAGAACCTAGAAAATGGGTGTGAACGGCTTCACTGCGACCAGCACGCAACACATCGGCCCACAGTTGTTGGCATTGCGCTTGCGTCCAAGCGTAATGGCGCTGGTAAATAGGAATAACAAATTGCGACGATTTTTTAAGAAATTTCAGTAAATTGGCCTCAATGGCTTTCATCGTATAAAGATCAAATTTATGCAAAAACCAAGGCCCACGCCGATCACGGTATGGGCCCAGAAAACGGTGGTTTTATTGCGGTTTGACGATCAGCACGGGCATCTTGGCGTGCGTGAGCACTTTTTGCGCCACGCTGCCCAGGATCAGCGCCTGCATGCCCTTGCGGCCATGCGAACCCATCACGATCAGGTCGCAACCTTCGGCCTCGGCGGTTTCCAGAATGCCTTCGTAGGTGACGTTGCGCTCGATGGTATCGCCGTCAAACGCTACGCCACGCGCGACACAGCATTCGCGCACGTCGTCCAACGCACGGGTGGCCGAAGCCTGTGCTTCGGTCAAATAAGCTTGGATGCCCACCGCAGACGCATCGCCAATACCGATGTACGGGAACGGGTCGATAACGTAGATGCCAATCACGTGCGCGCCGTGCTGCTTGGCCAAGTCGGCGGCAAACTCCGCGGCTTGGTGCGACAACTGGGAACCATCGCAAGGCACCAGAATTTTTTTGAACATGGGTTGAACCTCCAAGGTTGAGAACAATCTATCCCCACATCTTAAACACACTGTACCGCCCTCCTCAGCGGGGTCGGGCCGGGGGTGTTAGGATAAAAACGCCAGCCGTAGCTGCGCTGGCAACTGCCACCAGTTTGAATACCACACACAAGGAGTCACGTTATGGGTTTATTTGACATGTTCAAAGGCGACAGCGGCGAGAAAATGACCCCGCACCTCGCGTTTGCCACCGGCTTGCTGTACATGATGTCGGCGGATGGCGAGATGGACAACGAGGAAGTGGGCCACCTGCTGAGCGTGCTGGGCGGTCAGGACGACGGGCGTGGTTCGATTGGCGTGGGCGCACAAAGCCAAGCACTGCTGGATTCGGCGGTCAAATACCGCCGCAAACATTCGGTGGAAACCTTCTTGCAAGAAGCCACGCCGGTGCTGTCGGACGCACAGAAAATGTGCATTCTGGTCAACCTGATCGACTCCTCGCTGGTCGATGGTCAGCCCGAACCCGAAGAACAGGTGCTGTTTGGCAAGTTCCTGCAAGCGTTTGGCATTTCGGAAGACCGCTTCCGCCCGTTCTTTGAAGTGGTCGTGCTCAAGAACGACCGCAGCGTCTTTACCAACCCCAACCACCCCAAAAACGACAGCGGCTACCGCGTCAAACTCAGCGGACTGTGATCCATCAGCGCAGGATGCCCGCCGCGTCCTGACGCTGCTCCACCCAGCGCCAGATGGCCAGCTTGGTGGCATCGTCGGCCTTGCCCCAAGCACGCAATTCTTCCAGCGTGCGCCAGCAGCCTTCGCACAAGCCGCTGCTGGCCGACATGCGGCACACACCAATGCAAGGTGATGGCACCGTCTGCCCCGGTTTGGGGGCGGTGGTGGCCAAGGCAATGAAAGGGCGGGGTACGGGCTCAGACATGCCCGGATGATACCGAAGCCAGCAAGGCGGGCAACTGTGCCATGTGGTGGAACACCCGCGCCACGGGCAGGCCAGCAAAAGCGCGCCCGTGCCCTTGCGGGCAGTAGCCCCACACCGTGGCCCCAGCGGCCAGCCCAGCGCGCACGCCGGTGGGGGTATCTTCAATCACCAAACAACGCTCAGGGGCCACGCCCACGCTTTGGGCCGCCACCAAGTACACGTCCGGCGCAGGTTTGGAGCGTGGCAAGTCGTGGCCGCTGAAGACGCGCTCGCCAAAATGCTGGGCCATGCCCGCCAACTGCAACTGCATGAGCACCTTGGCCCGATCGGCCCCCGACGCGCAGGCAATGCGGCCCTGCACCAGCGCGTGCACTTGGGCCACCGCCTGCACCGCACCGGGCATGGGTTGCAGTTCGGTGCGCAGGCGCTCATCGCGCCGGGCGTAAAAGGCGCGCATCCACGCATCGGTCAAAGGTTTGCCGGTGCGGGCCTCGATTTGCGCGCGCTCGTCGCGCACGGCCTTGCCCAAAAAAATGGCCATCGATTCTTCCAGCGTCATGGCCCAGCCGGCTTCTTCCAGCACATCGCGCAACACGCTGTGGGTGATGGGTTCGCTGTCCACCAACACGCCGTCGCAGTCGAACAGCACGGCATCGAACAAAGGGCTGGGGGCGATCACGTTGGTAGTCACAGCAAGTCTCCATCCACGTAGTACCACTGCCCGGCTTCGCGCACAAAGCGGCTGCGTTCGTGCAGGCGCTGGCCTTGGCCGCCGATGCGGGAACGGGCCACGAATTCGACCTCGGCGTGGTCGGTGTCCAGCACGCGGTGCTGACGCACCTCCAGCCCCAGCCATTTCACGCCGGGTTCCAGCGTCAATTCTGCCGGGCGGGTGCTGGGGTGCCAACTGGCTTGCAGGTAGGCCACATTACCGCGCACAAAGGCGGTGTAGCGCGAGCGCATCAGGGCTTCGGCGCTGGAAGCTGGATGGGCGGTGCGGTCGGCCAACAGCGGACCGCAACAGGCTGAAAACGGCAGCGGCTGGCGGCGCGCGTTGTGGCGACCGCACGGGCACGGGTCGGCGGGAGAGGGATTCACAGAGGTCATCGAGGCGTTTTTCGTCGGGACGGCACACCATCAGCGGCGGCATCAGGGGCCGTGGTCGGTTCCGGTTCGTCGTCCAGCGGGGCCAACGGTGCATTGGGCACGGGGCCTTGGGGTGGGCGCGGCT
This sequence comes from Macromonas sp., assembly GCA_048860285.1. Taxonomy (GTDB): domain Bacteria; phylum Pseudomonadota; class Gammaproteobacteria; order Burkholderiales; family Burkholderiaceae_C; genus Macromonas_A. The sequence continues at coordinate 6,033 of JBLIZX010000216.1, forward strand.
GGCCGGGTTCGCGGTGGTGGGCGCGCGGGTGGGCGGCTTCGTAGATGCGGGTCAGGTGCTGAAAATCCAACCGGGTGTAGACCTGCGTGGTGGTGATGCTGGCGTGGCCCAGCAGCTCCTGCACCGCACGCAAATCGCCGCTGGATTGCAGCAGGTGGCTGGCAAAGCTGTGGCGCAACATGTGGGGGTGTACCGGCACATCCAACCCCGCTTGCAAGGAGCGGCGCTTGAGGCGCACACGCAGGTATTGCGCCGTCAAGCGGGTACCGCGTTGGCCCACAAACAACGCCGGTTCACCTTGTGCCCACTGGTGGCGGTATTGCAACCAAGTGGCCAACGCTTGCAACGCGGGGGTGCCCACTGGCACGCTGCGGCGGCGGCTGCCTTTGCCCAGCACGTGGGCTTCGCCCGCCTCGGCATCGATCCAGCCTTTGGCGTTGGCGCTGGGCCGGGCATCCAGCCCCACCAATTCGCTGATGCGCAGGCCGCAGCCGTACAGCAATTCCACCAAACAGCGGTCGCGCGCCTGCATGGCGGGGTCGGCATCGTCGCGTTCGTGCTCGGCCAGCCGGATCGCGTCTTCTACCCCCAACGCTTTGGGCAAGGGCTTGGGTGCTTTGGGCGAACGCACATCCAGCAGCGGGTGGTGTTCCAGCAGGCCTTCGCGCCCCAGCCAAGTGTAAAACGCCCGCCAGCCCGACAGGATCAACGCAATGCCACGCGCGCTGCGGCCCGCTGAACGCATTTGTGCCACCCAGCGCCGCACGTGGGCCGCTTGCAGACCGCGCAACGTCAGGCCATCGTGGGCGCACAGCTCGGTCAAGCGTTTCAGATCGAGGGTGTAAAGGATCAACGTGCGCTCGGCCAAACGGCGTTCCACACGCACGTGTTCCAGGTAACGCTGCACCCACTCGGCACCCTCGGCATCAAAAGTGCCGCCCGGTGGCACACGCAGGTCGGTGGATGAGGCCATCAAGCCAAGTCGGGCACGTCAATGCTGCCCTGGAACACCGTCACCGCCGGGCCGGTCATGAGCACCGGCGCGTCCAAGCGGCTGTTGCCCGCCCATGCGATGGTGAGTTGGCCACCACGGGCCTGCACATCCACGCGCTCGTCCAGCCACCCTAGGCGGATGCCCGCCACCACCGCCGCACAGGCACCGGTGCCACAGGCCAAGGTTTCGCCCGCACCACGTTCGTACACGCGCAGCTTGACGTGCTGACGGTCCAGTACCTGCAAAAAACCCACATTCACACGCTTGGGGAAGGTGGGGTGGCACTCCAGCAGCGGCCCCCACGCAGCCACTGGGGCGGTGTCCACATCGTCCACACGCAGCACGGCGTGCGGGTTGCCCATCGACACGGCCGCCACCGGCACATGCAGCGGCTGGCCCGCCGGGGCGATGTCCAGCGGCCACTGCTGCCAGTTGCCTTGCGGTACCGGTTGCAACCCATCCGGCTGAAACGGGATGCGCGGCAGCTCGAACACCGGCGCACCCATGTCCACAGTGACGCGGCCATCGGGGTTGAGGCGCAGCTCAATCTCGCCGCCTTGGGTCTGCACGCGCACGGTGCTTTTGGTGGTCAAGCCGCGCTCATGCACGTAGCGCACAAAACAGCGTGCGCCGTTGCCGCAATTTTCCACCTCGCCGCCATCGGCGTTGTGGATGACGTATTCAAAGTCCACCCCCACATGGGGGGCGGGGCGCACGGTCAGGATCTGGTCGGCACCCACACCAAAGTGGCGATCCGCCAGAAAACGGTACTGTGCGGTGCTCAGACCGAGCCGACCGCGCGTTTCGTCGAGCACGACAAAGTCGTTGCCCGCGCCCTGCATCTTGGTAAATGGAATCAGCATGGGCGCATTATCAGGCAGCCGGTTATTGCGCCGAGGCTGTTTCGGCCATGAAAATTTCAACGCGGCGGTTGCGTGCGCGGCCTTCCGGTGTGGCGTTGCTGGCAATGGGTTCGTAGGACCCACGGCCATCGATGGCAATGGCCGCTGCTGGCACGCCGCGCGCGGTCAGGTAAGTGCGCACGCTGCTGGCGCGGTTGACCGACAGCGGGTTGTTCACCGCATCGGAGCCGGTGTTGTCGGTGTGGCCCACAATGCGCACGCGCGCGTTGGGGTTTTGCATCAGCCCTTGGGCAAAAGTGTCCAAGATGGTGCGGAAGTTGGGCTGAATGTCGGCTCGGCCACTGGCAAACGAGATGTCGCTCGGGATGTTGAGCTTGAGCTGGTTGTCGGCGGTTTGCGTCACTTCCACACCGGTGCCGGCGGTGCTGGCTTCCATCTGGCGTTTCTGTTCCTGCATGCGGGTGGACCACACGTGGCCACCAATCGCACCCACACCGGCCCCAATGGCCGCACCGCGCAACGCCCCCTTTTTGCCGTCGGTAGCGGCCCCCAGCACGGCACCGGCCAGCGCACCGATGCCCGCGCCCTTGGCGGTGCCGCTCTTCTGTTCTTCCGACATGTTGGCGCAACCGCCCAAGGCCAAGGCACCGGCCAGTGTGGCCGCCAGAATACGTGTTTGTGCTTGCATGGAAACTCTCCTGAAACAATCAATGGACAATCGGGCTTGAGTCTAGGCGACCCCGGCCCATGCCGGGTACCACTATGACACACATTTGCCAGCTTTACCCAGTGTTACTGCACGGCCAACCTTTTTGACCGACACCGCCCCATGGTACGCCCGACCCAACTGCTGCACGCCCCCCACCAGCCCGCTGCGCCCCGCGCTGCCGCCACCGTGCTGCTGCTGCGCGATGGCCCCAACGGCCCCGAAGTGCTGATGACACGCCGCGCCAGCAACGCCAGCTTTGCGCCCGATGCCTATGTGTTCCCCGGTGGAGGCATTGATACCGCCGACACACAAGCCCACCACCACGCGCAGCGCCGCCCCACGCAAAACGACGAACTGCTGACCCAAGCCATTGCCGCCATCCGCGAAGCCTACGAAGAACTGGGTATCCTGCTGGCGCGCCACGCCGATGGCCGCTGGGCCAGCGATGCCGACATCGCCACCCTGCCCCGCTACGGCGACTTTGCTGCGCAATGTGCCGAGCGCGGTCTGACACTGGCCGCCGACGCGGTGTTCCCGCTGGCACGCTGGACCACCTCGCGCGACTTTGGCAAACGCTTTGACGTGCCCTTTTTGGTAGCGCGCATGCCCAACGGCCAAACCCCGGTGGCCGACGAAACCGAACAATTCGAACCCGTGTGGGTGCGGCCCGCCGATGCGCTGACCCGCCACGCTGCGGGCAACTTTTTCATCATTTACCCCACCATCCGCACGCTGGAGCGGCTGCAAGCGTTTGCCAGCGTGGATGCCGTGCTGGCCGCCTGCACCAGCGAACAACCCTGGTGGCACAGCTGCCCACGTGGTGGCTATGTGGCGGGTCAAGCACGCTACTACATGGAGCACGAAGCCCCATTTGGCGAACTGGCGCTGGTGTGCCCCGACGGCCAGATTGCGCACCAGCTGGACTGGCAAAGCGACCACCCCGTGGCCTTGCTCAAAAACGTGCAACGCCTGACCGCACCCAACCCCGGTTTCATGACCGGCCCCGGCACCAACAGCTATCTGGTGGGCGACCCCGCCACCGGCTACATCGCCATCGACCCTGGCCCGGACGAACCAGCCCACCAAGAACGGCTGTGGCGCGCGGCGGGTGGGCGCATCCGGCACATCGTTTGCACCCACTCGCACCCCGACCACTCACCCGGTGCGGCCCGGCTGCAAACGCTGACCGAACAACACGGCCAACCGCGACCG
>JBLIZX010000217.1:0-4639 GCA_048860285.1 Macromonas sp.
CCACCGTCATCATCGTGCCCGGCTGGCGCGATTCTGGCCCTGGCCATTGGCAAACTCTGTGGGCCGAACGTTTGCCGCGCGTGCGCCGTGTGGTGCAGGACAATTGGATCAGCCCTGTCCGGCGCGCTTGGGTGGATCGTCTGAGCGACACCATTTTGGCCACCCCCGGCCCGGTGGTGGTGGCCGCGCACAGTTTGGGTTGCATCACCACGGTACACCTGCCATCCGAGGTGGCTCAGCGCATCCAAGGCGCGCTGCTGGTGGCTCCCGCCGACCCTGAGCGGCGTGGTGTGTTGGGCGACTTTGCGCCCGTGCCGTATGCGCATCTGCCGTACCGCAGCATGGTGGTGGCCAGCACCAACGATCCCTTTTGTCCTGCGCGCTTGGCCGCCGCTTACGCACGTGCTTGGGGCAGTGAGTACGTGCGTATCCCCGATGCGGGTCACATCAACGTGGCCTCGGGGCATGGTGAGTGGCCATTTGGTTGGGCCTTGCTGCACGCGTTGCAGCATTATTCCGCCGTTGAGCAGGGGCGTGCATCAGCGGTGGCGGCCAATGTGCCGACGCTGGACGCTGTGGTGGCTGCGTAGCATTGCGTGGCGGGCAACCACTCAGTGCGCGCCGTGCGCCGCCTGTTTACCGGTGTCCGGCAGCGCGTTGCGCCCGCTGGATCTCGCGCAACATGAACAGGTACAGGCCTTCCACCTTGTCGCGTGCCCACGGGGTTTTGCGCAGAAACTTCAGGCTGGAGGCGACGCTGGGGTCGTGCGTGAAGCAGCGGACAGGGATGCGCTGCGCCAAATCGGCCCAACCATAATGGGCTTCGAGGGCCCGCACCATCGCTTCCAGCGTCACGCCGTGGAGCGGGTTGCGCGGCTGTTGCTCAGGGATGGGTGTGGGGGTGTTGGTCATCCGCTTCAGGCCAGTTCGGCAATCAGCTCAATTTCCACACACGCGCCCAGTGGCAGTTGGGCCACGCCAAACGCACTGCGGGCGTGGCTGCCCACGGTGGGGCCAAACACTTGGCCCAGCAGCTCGGAGCAACCGTTGGTGACGAGGTGGTGTTCGGTGAAGGTGGGGCTGGAGTTGACCAGGCTCAACACTTTGACGATGCGTTTGACACCGTTCAAATCGGTGCCCGCAGCTTGGCAGGCGGCGTGCAGCGTGCCCAGCAGGTCGATAGCGACGGCGCGCGCGGCGGTGTTGCCTTCTGCGGTGGTCATGTTCAGGCCGAGTTGGCCTGTCCACACTTGGCCATTGCGTTTGGCAATGTGGCCGCTGAGCATGATGAGCTTGCCCGTTTGCACAAACGGAATGTAGGCCGCAGCCGGTACCGCCACCGGCGGCAAGGTGATGTTGAGGGCTTGCAGTTGGTCGTAAACGCTCATGGGGTGGCTCCAGAAAACAGGACAAATCGGGTGAAGGGGGATCCACCGGATTCTATCGGTGCGCCTGCACTGGCGCGGCAAATGCGCACCACCGTGCCATCGGTGGCCGTGCAGCGGTTGCCTACAATGGCCTGTTATGCCAGTTTTGACCATCTCTCTGCCATGAAAGCCCGTGTAGCATGATGGCCGCCTTGGCCGGTGGTGTGCTGGGTGTGGCGTTGCAGTTGCAGCAGGCCACGCTGTGGGCGGCATGGGCCTACGCGCTGTGCGGCGCGCTGGGGCTGGGTCTGTTGCTGCTGGCCTGGCGGGCACCGTGGGGGCGTGTGCGTGCGGGCGACCTGTGGCGGCAGGGACTGTGCGCTGTGGCGCTGGCGTTGTGCGGTGGTGCCTTGACGGGCGTGCGCGCCGTCGGGCAACAGGCGCAGGCCTTGGCCCCGGCGTTGGACAACCAGTTGGTGTGGCTGGAAGGGCAGGTCACGGGCTTGCCCCGGCGTACCAGCGCCGGTTGGCGTTTTGAGTTTCAGCCCGAGGCGGCGCGTTGGCAAGACCAGCCTGTGGTGGTGCCGCCGCTGGTGCAACTGTCGTGGAGCAGTGCTTGGGGTGAGCGTGAAACCACAGCGGATGCGTTGCCCACACTGCGTGCAGGCCAGCGTTGGCGTTTTACGGTGCGTTTGCGTCGCCCGCACGGTCAGGCCAACCCCGGTGGTTTTGATGCCGAATTGTGGCATTGGGCACAAGGTCTGCACGCCACGGGCCAAGTGCGCACCGGCAAGGGGGTGCCCTCACCACAGTGGTTGGAGGAGCAGGTCGCGGGCCACCGTATCGCCCGTGCGCGGCAGGCGGTGCGCGATGCCATCGTGGCGCGTGTGCCCGACGCTTCAGCCGCTGGCATGTTGGCGGCCTTGAGTGTGGGCGATCAGGCCTCGATTGAAAACGACGCTTGGACGCTGTTTCGCCGCACGGGCATCAACCACTTGGTCAGCGTGTCGGGTTTGCACGTGACGATGTTTGCGTGGCTCGCCGTGATGGTGGTGGGTGCGTTGTGGCGTGGTCTGGCCCGCGTGTGGCCGGGGTTGTTGTGGCGCGTGCCCACGCCGGTGGCCGCAGAGGTGGGTGGGGTGGCGCTGGCGGCGGCTTACGCGGTGTTCTCGGGTTGGGGCGTGCCAGCACAGCGCACGGTGTGGATGCTGGTCACTGTCACCTGCTTGCGTCTGAGTGGCCGCCGCTGGCCGTGGCCCGCCGTGTGGTTGCTGGTCATGGATGTGGTGCTGTTGTTGGATCCGTGGGCGTTGATGCAAGCCGGGTTCTGGCTCAGTTTTGTGGCGGTGGCGGTGTTGTTTTCGGCGTTGCCGGGTGGTGCCAGCAGCGTGGGTGAGGCGGGCACTGGCGTGTCACCTTGGCCCACACAGCCGGGGCCGGGGCGGTGGCAGCAAGCTTGGGCCGCGTTGCGGGCCATGTTGCGCGAGCAAGCGGTCGTTACCGTGGCATTGGCCCCGTTGACATTGATGTTGTTTGGCCAGTTTTCGTTGGTTGGGCTGTTGGCCAATTTGCTGGCCATTCCGTGGGTCACGTTCGTGGTCACGCCGCTGGCCATGTTGGGCATGGCGTGGCCGCCGTTGTGGGATGCGGGCGCGCTGGCGGTGCATGGGCTCATGGTGTGGTTGCAGGGTTTGTCGGTGTTGCCGTGGGCCACGCTGGAGCGCCCCGACTTGCCGTGGACGCTGGCGCTGCTGGGCGCAATGGGCGGTGTTTGGCTGGTGCAGCGTTGGCCGTGGCGTTGGCGCGCTTGGGGCTTGCTGTGGTTGTGGCCCGCCTTGACTTACCAGCCGCCGCGCCCAACGCAGGGGCAGTTTGAACTGTTGGCCGCCGATGTGGGCCAAGGCTCAGCGGTGGTGGTGCGCACGGCCCGCCACACCTTGCTGTACGACACCGGCCCGCCCGTGGGCCAACACGGCAACGCTGCCGAGCGCGTGTTGCTGCCGTTGTTGCGTGCTGGGGGCGACCGGCCAGACGCGGTGGTCGTGAGCCACGCGGACAGCGACCACGCCAGTGGCATGGCCAGCCTAGCGGCGCAGTTTGCGCGGGCGCAGTGGTGGACATCGTTTCCGTGGCCTGCCCAAGCCACCACAGCGGGCACATCGGATGTGCCTCAACCGCTGGTACGCCACTGCGAAGCCGGACAGACTTGGGAATGGGATGGTGTGCGTTTTGAGATGTTGCACCCTGACCCGCAGGACGATCCCCGCAGCTTGTCCGACAACGCCCGCTCGTGCGTGTTGCGTGTGGGGCAGGGCGCGGCCACGGCCTTGTTGCCGGGCGATATCACTGAAGCGGAGGAACAGCGCCTGCTGGCGCGTTACCCCGGTTTACAAGCCACCGTGTTGTTGGCGGGGCACCACGGCAGCCACACCTCCAACAGTGCGGCGTGGCTGGAGGCGTTGCGGCCGCGTTGGGTGCTGGTGCAGTCGGGGCGGTACAACCGTTACGGGCATCCGCACCCAGATGTGGTGGCGCGGTGGCAGCGGTTGGGCCTGCCGTGGGTCAACACCCCAGATTGTGGAGCGGCGTTGTGGCGCAGCAGCGCCCCACAACAGGTGCAGTGCCAGCGCGACCGCTCGCCGCGTTATTGGCAGACGCGTTAGCTCTTGCCAAATAATACCGCTTGGTTGCGTCCAGCCACTTTGGCTTGGTACATGGCGCTGTCGGCGTTGCGGGCCAGTGCGGTGGTGGTGCTGCCGTGTTGGGGGTACACCGCCACGCCTATGCAAGTGGACACCGACAGCGTTTTGCCGTCGATGTGCATCGACTGCTCCAGCGCCTGACGGATTTTTTCGGCCACTTGCATGGCTTCGGTGGGGTGTTGCAATTGCGGCAGCAATACCACGAATTCATCACCACCGATGCGGCCCACGGTGTCAGAGCTGCGCAAACAGCCTTCAATGCGCTGCGCCACTGTTTGCAGCACCAAGTCGCCCATGCCGTGGCCGTGGGTGTCGTTGATGGGCTTGAATTTGTCGAGATCCAAAAACAGCAGCCCCACCAAGTGCCCGTGGCGTTGGGCCAGCGCCACGGCCTGCTCCAGCCGGTCAAAAAAGAGTTGGCGGTTGGGCAGGTTCGTCAGGGTGTCGTAGTGCGCCAGGTGCAAGATGCGTTCTTGCGCTTGTTTGCGTTCGGTGATGTCGAGTTTGATGGCCACATAGTGCGTGGTTTGACCTTCGGGGTTCAACACAGGGGCAATGTGGACTTCTTCG
>JBLIZX010000218.1:0-4106 GCA_048860285.1 Macromonas sp.
GTTGCGGCCGGTGCGGATTTGGCCCGTGGCTTGCCATTGCAGGTCGGTGCTCCATGGGTCGGCTTGCAGCGCCCCGTGTTGTTCTAGGCGGAATTGTTGCTGCTGGCCGTGCAAGGTGGTGCGCCAGTCGCGCAGTTGCAATGGGGCCGTGGCACCGGGCAGGCGAATGTGCAACAGGGGCACGTGCAATGCCAGTTGCCAGTCGGGTGTTGGGGCGGGTGCGGCGGTGGGCTTGGTGGTGCCCAGCCACGCGTACAGGGGCAGGGCGTTGTGCCATTGCGCTTGCAGTTCGGCTTGACCTTGCACTTGGGCTTGTTGTGCGGCGGCAGGGATCTTCTGGCGCAAGGCCCATTGCGGCAACAGACGGTCGATGTGGGCGAGGGTGGCCATGCCCCAGCGGTGCAGCATGGCGGCATCTTCCACTTGCCATTGGGCGGTGTTGGTGCTGCCGGTGGTGGCGTTGAGTCGGCCATCAAACCGTGCGTTGCTGCCGGGTGTGCGCAGGGTGATGTTGCCTGCGAAATCGGTGGGTTGCAGGTGCAGGGTGCCACGGGCTTGGGCTTGGATGTCCCACAACTGCGCCTCGGCTTGTTGCAGGGTGAGTTGGCCGTGGTTCCAGTGTCCTGTGGCTTGCAGTTGTGGCGTGGGCAGCAGCGGCCCACTGCGTGTGGTGTTGCCGTTGGCTGGGCGCAGGTTCAGGGTGAAGTGGGTGCCGCCGTCGCCGTCGCGGGGGCCGGTCTGGGCTTGGGCATCTAGGTGCAGGGCTTGTATGGCCAGGGTGCTCAACAGTGCCTGAGGTTGGAGGTTGCGGGCTTGGAGTTGGCCGCTCCATCGGTGCAGCCGTTGTAGCCCGCTCGGGGCGGGGGTGTCGCTGTGCTGGCCGCTGGCTGGGCGCAGTTCCGCTTGACCTTGGGCTTGCAGGTGGCCTCCAGCCAGCGCGATGTGAAGGTCGTGCAACCGCCAAGTGTGGCCTTGGCGTTGTACGTCGGCGCGCAGGGTGTTAAGTGGCAGGGCTTGTCGATCCCAGGGGCCAGGGCGTTGGTTGTGCAATTCACCGCGCAAACGCCAGTCTGTGGGTGGTGTGGTGGCCAATGGTGGGGTAGCGGTAGCAGTAGCCGGGTCTGGTGCGGTAGCGGTGGCTTGCCATTGGCCGTACAGCTGGGTGCGGGGGGCTTGGGGCCAGAAGCTGGCCAGGTCGATGTCTTGCAACCGCAACTCGCCGCTGTGCAGTGGCAGGGCTTGCCACGGCAGCAGTTGGGCTTCCAGCGTCAGTTGGGGTTGCAGGCGGTTGCGCCCAGCGGTGCCGGTCGCTGGTTGCACTGAGGCACGCAGGGGCCAGGGTTGATCGCCGTTGCCCAATGCACCGCTGAGTTGGAGGTGTGCGCGCAATGTCAGCGGTGTGGTGTTGCCCGCTGGCACGGCGGTTTGTACTTGGCCATGCAGTTCGGCTTGCAGCCGCATGGGGGCTTGGGTGTCGAGCTGGGCTTGCAGGCGGTATTGTCCTTCGGCCCAGTGCAGGGTGGGGATGTCCAATTGGTGGCGTGGTGCCTCTTGTCCGTCGGCGGTGCCGTAGCGGTAGTGGGCATGCAGTGGCCCCAGCGTGACAGGGTTGGTGCCATCCACGGTGATGTGCTGTGCCTGAAACGGTATGTCAATGCGTGCCAGCCACGGCACGTTGACGCTGGCCGGTGGTCGTGGCGGTTTGGGGTTGGGCGGGCTTTGGTCGTGGACGCGCAAGCGTTGCACTTGCAGTTGTTCGAGTCGCAGGCGGCGTTCCACCAACACTTCGTGCCAGAGTTGTTCAGGCCAACGCCATTGCAGGCCGTGCAGTTCCACGTCCAGCCCTTGGTGTTGCCAGCGCAGGTGTTCAATGTGGCCACCACCGCGCACGCTGCCTTGCGCCCCAGTGACCGCCAGCGGCGAGGTGCCCGTGGCTGGGTCGCGCAACAGGTTGCTGGCCCACTGCAAGGTTTGTGGCAGCGATTGCGCCTGTCCGCTCCACCACCACAGCCCCACCAGTGTGGCCAGCAGCAGGGCCAAGGTGGCTCCCGTGGTCCACAGCAGCAGTTCAACCAGCCAGCTGGCGGGCAGTTGGAGTCGCCACCATGCGGCATGGTTGGCGGTGGCTGCGTCGGGCGCAGCAGTGGGCTGCGGATTGTTGGGGTGGGGCATGGGCAAGAACCGGCGATCGGTGCGTCAGAATGCAAAACCCACGCTCATGTGCAGGCGGTATTCCTGCGTGGCCAGTCCGTAGGCCAGATCGGCTTGCAACGGCCCTACCGGGCTTTGGTAGCGTATGCCAGTGCCCACGCCGGTGTGCCGGTTGAGGTCGCGCACGGTGTTGGCCACGGCCCCCGTGTCCACAAACAGCACCGCTTCCCACGGGCTGCGCTGGCCGTTGCGCCACAGCGGGCGTTGCCATTCCACACTGAGCACGCCCAGCATGTAACCGGGGTCCACGCCCAAGCCGCTGCTGCGCGGTACGCCAATGCTGCGTTGGCTGTAACCGCGCACGCTTTGGTCGCCCCCAGCCAAAAAGCGTTGTGTGCTGGGCACGGGCGCATCGGTGTGTCGCCAGATGGCCCCGCCTTCGACCCGCACCGCCAAGCGGCTGGGGCGACTGGAACCACTGGCCAGCGGCCAGTAACCTTGCCAGCGCACTTTACCGCGCAGGTAGGGTTTTTGTGCTTGTGCCAGTGTCAGGCCCACGCCCAGCTCCACCGCCAAGCCGTAGCCTTGGCTGGGAAAGGTGAGGTCGTTGAAGTGGCGTTGTGTCCACGCATAATTGGCGCTGACGGCCATGTCGGCATCGGGTTGCTGTGCCAACGCTGGGTCGGTGGTGCGGGCGCGGTCTACCTGCAAAAACAGGCTGCGGTCCAGCAAGGTGCTGTCCAAGGCTTGCCCAGCCCGCAACTGTTGGCTGTGTGTGGTCAGGCTGCCGGTGTCGGTGCGCTGTTGCAGTTGGGCACCTGTGATCCAGCGTCGTCCCAGTTCGTTGACGGGGGAGCTGAGTTCGCTGCCCACCGTGCTGGTATCGCGCTCCAGTTGTATTTTGGATACTGCGCGCCAGCCCAGCCCAGCAATTTGGTGGTGGGTGTGCTCTAGGCTCAGGCGCGGGCCGTTGTCGGTGCTGGCACCTATGCCCGCCACCACCTTTTGCAGCCGTGCCTCGCGCACCCGTGCCCGCACCACGGCATGTTCAGGATCGCTGTCGGGATCGAGCTGCACAAAAGCCGATTCAAAGTAGCCACTGGCGCTGAGGCGTTGTTGTGCGGCTTGCAGCAGGGCTTCGTCGTAGGGTATGCCGGGCTGGATGCCTCCTAGCCGCACCAGACGGCGCACCATCTCGGGGTCGTAGCGGCGTTGGCCTTGCACGTCAATTTCGTTGCCAAAGCGGTGGTGTGGGCCGGAGTCGATGGCGACCGCCAACCGGGCGCTGTGGGTGGCAGGGTCGATGTCGGCTTGGCTGTGTGCCAACTTCGCTTGGGGGTAGCGTTGGGCGTTGAAGCGGCGCAGTGCTTGGGTTTTGGCGGTGTCCCAGCCGCTTTGCGTGAAGGGACGGCCTCGGGGCAGTGCCCAGTCGGTTTCCCAGGCTTCGCGTTGTGCAGCGGCCTCGGGACGGATCAGCGCGTCGCCATAGAGTTGCAAATCCACGGCGGTGACCCGTGTCAGCGGGCCGGGTTGTACCGTGAGCCGCACCGTAGGTGGGGTGGTGATGCCATCGTCAAGGTGCCATTCGATGGTGGGTGCAAAGTGGCCCTGTGTGCCCAACAACTGGCGGACGTTGTCTGGGGCGGTGGCCAACAGTTGTTCCAATTCACCGCGCGTCAGATCGGGCAATGCTTGAAAGCGGCGCAGCTCCAAGTGTTGGCGCAAAAAAGCGTCCAGCGGTGCGGGCGCGGTGATGTCCAGCAGAAAGGGCGGGGCGGTGTTGTTGTCGTCGGTCAGAGGGGTGTCTGTGCTGGGGCTGGCAGAAGTTGCTGGGGTGGCAAGCTCAACCGCAGACTCTGGGGCCGCTGTTTCAGCGTCAGCGCCCCATGCTGTGGGCCACACGGCGGCACACAGCAGTGCCACCGTGGCGGCAGTCCGGTGGGTCACTTTTGACG
>JBLIZX010000219.1:0-2044 GCA_048860285.1 Macromonas sp.
GATCATGTTCTTGACGTAGTCGGCGTGGCCGGGGCAGTCCACGTGGGCGTAGTGGCGGTTGGCCGTTTCGTATTCCACGTGGGCGGTGTTGATGGTGATACCACGGGCTTTTTCTTCCGGAGCGGCATCGATCTGGTCGTAAGCCTTGGCTTCGCCGCCGAATTTCTTGGACAGCACGGTGGCGATCGCAGCGGTCAGGGTGGTTTTACCGTGGTCAACGTGACCGATGGTGCCCACGTTGACGTGCGGCTTGGTCCGCTCAAATTTCTCTTTTGCCATTTTTCAGCTCCGGTTCGAAAAAATATGCCGAAATACCAACAAGGAAATTGGTGCCCATGGGCAGGATCGAACTGCCGACCTCCCCCTTACCAAGGGGGTGCTCTACCACTGAGCCACATGGGCAATAACAACCTGACGGGTGTTATTGAAATTTTGCGCAACCAAAAACCGGCGTTGGAGCGGGAGACGGGAATCGAACCCGCGTCATCAGCTTGGAAGGCTGGGGTTCTACCATTGAACTACTCCCGCATTTGAACTTAGCAGTTAAGTTCAAAAGCAGATCAACCGCTGCTCAACATGCAATTTTTGGTGGAGGAGGCTGGATTCGAACCAGCGTAGGCGTAAGCCAACAGATTTACAGTCTGCCCCCTTTAGCCACTCGGGCACCCCTCCGTCTAAGCCTTGAATTATGCCATCAGTTTTCGGGCTTTTGCAACCAAGCGATGGTTTTTTGGTTTTTTTTCTGCAACCAAGCGTTGACGGTTTGAAAATGACCACAACCAATGAAGGGCACAGGTGGGCGGTTGGCAGACAGCGGTGAAGGATGGTTGGCGCACAACACAAGATGGCGTTGTGCGTCGAGCAAGGACTGTTTGGCTTGGGCGTGTGCGCCCCACAGCAAAAAAGCTTTGGGAGAAGGATCGGCGTTGCAAGCGGCCAACAAACGGTCGGTCAGGCTTTCCCAACCACGTTGGGCGTGGCTGGCCGCAGCCCCCTGTTCCACCGTCAACACGGTGTTGAGCAACAACACGCCTTGCTGTGCCCACGCTTGCAAATGGCCACTGGTAGGCAAGGTGCCGCCGTACTCGCGCAGGAGTTCTTTAAAGATGTTGCGCAACGAGGGGGGAATTTTGATGCCGGGTGGCACGGAGAAAGCCAACCCTTCGGCCTGGCCTGGGCCGTGGTAAGGGTCTTGTCCCAGGATGACCACGCGCACGTCGGCCAACGCTGTCAACTCCAGGGCGCGCAGTGGGGTGGCTGGGTAGATGGTGGCCCCGGTGGCCAAGCGTTGTTGCAGGTATTGCGCCAATTGTTGGCCACAGGCACTGGCCCAGAAAGATTGCAAGATGGGTTGCCAATCGGGGGCCACGGGCCAGCACTCGGGTGCCCAAGCGGTCAAGCTTGGGACACTGTGCAGCAACGGCAGAGGGAGAGAGCGCATCACCCACCAGTGCGTCCGGGTTTCAGGCGGGCAGCTCGAACAGTTCGGCCAACGCCAGACCGGGCTCAGGCGCACGCATGAAAGCTTCGCCGACCAAGAAAGCGTGGACACCGGCTGCGCGCATGGTGCGCACGTCGTCGCGGGTCAGGATGCCGCTTTCGGTGATGAGCAGTTTGTCGGCGGGCACATCGGTCAACATGTCCAATGTGGTGTTGAGCGTGACTTCAAACGTGCGCAGGTTGCGGTTGTTGATGCCCAGCAACGGCGTTTTGAGCTTGAGCGCGCGTTGCAGCTCGTCGCGGTCGTGGACTTCGACCAGCACGGCCATGTGCAGGTTCAGTGCAATGGCTTCCAGTTCGGCCATTTGGGCATCGTCCAAGCAAGCGGCGATCAGCAGGATGCAGTCGGCTCCCATCGCGCGGGCTTCGTAGACTTGGTAGGGGTCGACGATGAAGTCTTTGCGCAACACCGGCAGGTGGCACGAGGCGCGGGCTTGCTTGAGGTAGTCGGGGCCGCCCTGGAAGTATTGGCGGTCGGTCAGCACCGAGAGGCAGGCCGCCCCGTATTCGGCGTAGCTTTGGGCGATGTCGGCGGGAATGAAGT
>JBLIZX010000220.1:0-2628 GCA_048860285.1 Macromonas sp.
GGCGTGGCGCACCATTTCGGTCAGCCAGTCGGGGCTGATGACTTCCACGTCGTTGTTGACCAACCCAACGATGCTGCCGCGCGCGTGCTGCACCCCAAAGTTGTTGATGGCCGAATAATTGAACGGGTGGTCGTAACGCAGCACCTTGACGCGCGCGTCTTCGGCCTGGACATCGGCAAACCAAGCCAGCGTTTCGGGCTCGACGCTGCCATTGTCTAGAATCAGGATTTCGTAGTGCGGGTACGTGGTTTTGTCCAAGATACTGCGCACCGCCAACTCGGTGATGGTTTTGCGGTCACGTGTCGGTATCAACAAGCTGACCAACGGCGGTGGTTCGGGCAAGGGCCAGCACACGTGGTAGGTGTTGGGCACCAGCCCGGCTTCCACGGTGGTACCCGCTGGGCCCTGGGTGTCAAAATGGTCACGCAAGGCCTTGAGCCCGGCATCGGTGGTGTAGCTTTTTTCGCCTGCCGCACGGGCGGTGGAGCCTTCCAAGGCACGCCAGTGGTAGAGCACACGGGGCACATGCACCACCTGCGACGCTGTCACATGGGGCAGGCAACGCAACAGCAAATCCTGGTCTTGGCTGCCCTCCACGCCAGTGCGGAAGCCACCAATGCGTTGCAACAGATCGCGCCGGTACACCCCCAAGTGCGAGACATAGTTCTGCGAATAGAACAGGTCGGGATTCCAGTCGCTCTTGAAATGCGGTTCGGAACGCTGCCCCTTGGCATCGATCTTGTCTTCGTCGCTGTACAGAATCTGCGCATCGGGGTGCTGGTTCATGGCCAGGGCCATGAAATACAGCGCGTGCGGGGGCAAGGCATCATCGTGGTCCAGCAAGGCCACAAATTCGCCCTGCGCCAACTCCAGCGCACTGTTGGAAGCCCGCGAAATGTGACCGTTCTCGGCACGGTACACCACACGGATGCGTACATCGCACGCAGCGTATTCCCGCAACACCTCACGCACCCGCTCATCGGGTGAATGGTCGTCGGCAATGCACAATTCCCAATGCGGGTACACCTGCGCCAGCACCGAATCGATGCAAGCCCGCAAATACACTTCGGGCGTGTTGTAGGTGGGCATCACCACCGAGATCAAGGGCCGGTGCGCCAAGTTGGCCATGACGGCATCGGCCTGTTGCGGCGTGGGCAGGCTGGGCGTTTCCACCTGGTCGATCCAGTCGTGGTAGGCCATAGCCCCCGGTTTGAGGTCAAACAGCTCAGCGTACTGGGCCTGCAAGGCTGCCAGGCGCACATCGCCGCCCCACAGGCCCGTGGCCTGCTGCATCCACTCCTGGGCCTCGCGCTGCGACAGCGGCGTGACGTTGAAATCGCGCAGCACAAACTGCCCGTCTTTGTCCAGCGGGTCCAAGCGCCACGCCAACGGCGTCACGGGCAAATGAAACACACGGCTGGCCGAGCGGTTGCTGTCGAAAGGCAATTGGATGGCGTGCGCTTCGTTGAAGCCCTCGCCCAAATCGAAGTACAGCTTAGCGCAGCCCTTGCGGCTGGCGGACTCGATACGCACGTCCAGCTTGTGCCAACCATCGCGCGGTTGGCGGTAAGGCGGCCAGTCCATGCCAAAGTAAGGGTCGTCACCCGTGGCACGCCATCCGTGTACCACGCCGGTAATGGGCTCCAAATCGTGCACGGAGCGCACCTGCGGCATGGGGCGCGGCTGCAAGCGCGGGGCACCGCCTTCCGGGGGGCGGGCGGCCACATCAAAACCATCCAGTGCATAGTGGCGGACATCGTCAGCGCGCACCCCACCAGCCCAACGACGGACAAACACCGCCCGGTTGCGGGCAATGTGCTGCGTACGCTTGGGCGTGGCCGATTCGTGGTGCAGCACGGTGCTGTCGGCGGCGTACCAGCCACTGGCACCACCGTGCGCACGGCTCAAGCGCAAGCACAAGTCAATGTCTTCTTGTCCATTGACGTACACCGGATCGAAACCACGCACAGCGGCAAAGTCGGTGGCGCGCACCGCCATGCAAGCGCCCGTGACCGCCTGCAAACGGCGGCTGCGCCCAGCCCAACGCTCGTCCGGGCGCAAACTGGCGTACAACGCGTACCCCACCGGTTGGTCGGGTGCAAACACCACCCCCATGCTTTGCACCGTTCCATTGGGGTACAACAAGCGGGGCTGTACCGCCACCACGTCAGGACGGGCCAAGGGTTGCACCAAGGGTGGTAACCAGTTGGGCGTGACCACCGTATCGTTGTTGAGGAACACCACGTGTTGCCCACTGCTGGCAGCAAAACCCAAGTTGCAACCCCAAGCGAAGTTGCAGTTGTGTGGCTGGCGCAATACGCGCACCTGCGGGTGTTGATCGGCCAGTTCTTGCAAAACCATCTGGGTGGTGGCATCGCTGCCGTTGTCCACCAGCAGCAGCTCAAAAGGCTGCTGTGTGTGCTGGCACACCGCCACCACACAAGCCCGTGTCAGTTCCGGCTGGTTCAACACCGGCACCACCACCGACACCAGACCGGGCGTGCGCAAACGTTGCTGCTCGGCCATCCAGTCCACAGGCTCAGCGGCCAGCACGGGCGCATACAACGCCGCGTCAAAATCTGGGCTGGGGGTACGGCCCTGAAACCGGCCAATCAACAGGTAATGCGC
>JBLIZX010000221.1:0-3187 GCA_048860285.1 Macromonas sp.
GCGACGAGGAACTGCACACCCGCTTTGCCGCTGCGGCCCAACAACAACCGCAACCCGAACTGCACATCCGGGGCGACAAAGCGGTGCGCTACGAACGGGTAGCGCAAGCCATGGCGGCTGCCCAACGCGCGGGCATCCAAAAACTCGGCTTCATCACCGAACCCTGACCAAAGCTGCGGCCAGACGCAACGCCAAAAGCGTTCAAGCCACCGCACCGTCTGGCCGATATAGGAGCCATGCAAGCTTTCTACACCCCCCTTTCATGGCGACGCGCAGGCGGCACGGCACTGTTGGCTGCCACGGCGCTGCTGTCGGGCTGCGATATGCTGGCGACATTGGGCGTTGTCACGCCGGGGCAGAAAAACGCCGCCGCCGATGCCGAAAGCAAGGCCATCGGTGCGGCCTGCCGCCACGCCTTGCGCAGCATTGAGGACTGCCACCGCAGCAACCCCAAATCGTCCAAATCGATGATTTTTGAGGGCTGGCGCGAGATGGACACCTACATGCGAGAAAACGATATCCAAGGCATGCCTGCTCCGCCCGAGCCACCCGCCATCATCGAAGAAAAAGCGGAGCCTGCCCCAGAGCCCAAAGACAAAAACGGCAAGCCCGAAAAGCCCGCCGCCAAATAACCCTGCGGGCAGCAGACCAGAGATACTCAGCCAGCGTACTCAAACACGGCCACACTTTCCACGTGCGCCGTGTGCGGGAACATGTTGACCGCGCCCGCGGCGGTGCAACGGTAGCCGGCTTGGTGTACCAACAGCCCGGCATCGCGTGCCAAGGTGGCAGGATTGCAGCTCACGTACACAATGCGGCGCGGTGGCTGCCAAGGCCGACCAGCTGTGGTGGTGGGCGCGGATTCACCTTGCAACTGGCGCTGGTGAATGTCGGCCAACGCCTTGGCCAGCGCAAACGCACCTTCGCGCGGCGGATCGACCAGCCACTTGTCGGCCACACCGTCGGCCACCAGCATCTCGGGGGTCATCTCAAACAGGTTGCGGGCCACAAAGCGCGTCGGGGCCAGACCAGCGTTGCGCTGAACGCGGTTGCGTTCCAGATTTTCGCGCGAACGCGCCACCAGTGCTTCGCTGCCTTCGATACCCAACACCTCGGCGGCCTGGGTGGCCAACGGCAGTGTGAAATTGCCCAAACCGCAGAACCAGTCAATCACGCGCTCGGACTGTTGCACGTCCAGCAAGCGCAACGCCCGCGCCACCAGCACCCGGTTGATGTGCGGGTTGACCTGCGTGAAATCGGTCGGCTTGAACGGCATGCGGATGCCAAATTCAGGCAAGGCGTAGGCCAGTTCAGGCTGGTTGGGCTCAGCGTTGAGCAGGTGTACCGTGTCCGGCCCCTTGGGCTGCAACCACCATTGCACCTGATGCGCTGCGGCAAAGGCCAGCAACTTGGCCTGGTCGCCCACACTCAAGGGCTGCAAATGGCGCAGCACCAGCGCTGTCACGTCATCGCCACAAGCCAGCTCAATCTGCGGGCAACTGTCGCGCGCTTCCAAACTGGCAATCAACTCGCGCAGCGGCACCAACATCGCGCTGACGTGCGGCGGCAGCACCGGGCAGACTTTCATGTCGGCCACATAGCGGCTCTTGCGCTCGTGGAAACCCACCAGCACCTCGCCTTTTTTGACCACATAGCGCACCGACAGGCGGCCCCGGTAGCGGTAGCCCCAGGCCGGGCCGGCAATCGGGCGCAGCAGGCTCTGGGGCTTGACCTTGCCCAAGTGCCACAGGTTGTCCTCCAGCACGCGCTGCTTGACCGCCACCTGCGCCGCAGGCTCCAAGTGTTGCATCTTGCAGCCACCACAGGCCCCAGCGTGCAAGCCAAAGTGCGGGCAACCGGGCGTAACGCGCTGCGCCGACTCGCGGTGAATCTCGGTCAGCGTGGCCTGCTCCCACTGGTTTTTTTTGCGGTGGGTCTGGGCACTGACGTATTCGGTCGGCAACGCACCGTCAATGAACACCACCTTGCCATCGGGCTTGCGGGCCACGCCCTGCGCGTCCAAATCCATCGACAGGATTTCAAGCCAGCCTTCGGGCAAAACGGTGGTGTTGGCGGCGGCCACAGCGGCGGGCAACGCGCCGATGTCGGTTTCAAAAGTATCGGTGGAGCTCATCAGCGGGCAGGCAGGTATTTCAGGGGATCAACGGGTTTGCCTTGGCGGCGTACTTCAAAGTGCAACTTGACGCGGTCGGCATCGCTGCTGCCCATTTCGGCAATCTTTTGGCCTTTGCGCACCGTTTGGTCTTCTTTGACCAACAGCGTTTGGTTGTGCGCGTAGGCGGTCAAAAAGGTGTTGTTGTGCTTGAGGATGACAAGGTTGCCATAAGCACGCAAGGCCCCCGCGTACACCACGCGGCCATCGGCGGCGGCCAACACCGGATCGCCCTGCTTGCCCGCCAACGATATGCCTTTGCTGCGGGTTTCATCAAAACCACTCAACACCGCGCCATTCACCGGCCACATAAACGCCACCTGATCGCCTGCGGGCACTGCGGGTACGCTGCTGCTTTGGGGTGCGGGCGCAGGCGCTGGGGCAGCCGCTTTGGGCGCTGGCAACGGTGCCGCAGCCACTGGCGCGGGCAGCGGCAGCGCCTGGGGCTGCACCCCGGTGCTGCTGGCAATCGGGCGCGTGGTCACACCAGCGGTCACCACGGGCGCTGGAGCCGGGGCTGGCGCAGGTGTGGCCGACACCGGCGGCAGTGGACGTGACACCGCCGCTGCCGTTGGATTGGTGGAAGGCGGCAACACGCGCAACACCTGCCCCACCTCAATCAAGTTGGGGTTGGGCAATTGGTTCCAGGCCTGCACATCGCGCCAATTTTGGCCCGCATCCAAAGCAATGCGGGTCAGGGTATCACCGGGTTTAACGGTGTAATAGCCGGGCTTGCCGGCATTCTCGTGCCCAGGCAACAACTGCGGCGGCACACGGCCCGCCGTGGCACCTTGGTTCACCGCACGCTCTTCCACCGGCGCACGCTGGGGGGCAGACAAAGGCTGGCTGGTACAAGCCGCCAACAACAACGCTGCCATAGCCGCCGCCGCACCCGCCACACGGTGCGGAACCACCGCAGAGGGCAGATCGGGTATCCATGCCATGACAGACGCGCGCACAGCCGTGTGTTTCATGCAAAACCTTCCTTGTGAATGTGCCTGAGTAGCTGACCCC
>JBLIZX010000222.1:0-9212 GCA_048860285.1 Macromonas sp.
AAGCTCGATAACCTGGTCAAGCTCAACACCAACGAGCACCCCTATGGCCCGTCGCCCAAAGCGCTGGAAGCGATACGCGCCGCCACTGGCGACGCGCTGCGCTTGTACCCCGACCCCAACGCCGACGCGCTCAAAGCCGCAGTGGCGCAACGCCACGGCTTGCAACCCAGCCAAATTTTTGTCGGCAACGGCTCCGATGAGGTGCTGGCACACGCGTTCATGGCACTGCTCAAGCACGACCAGGCGCTGTGGTTCCCCGACATCACCTACAGCTTCTACCCGGTGTATTGCGGCCTGTACGGGGTGGCACACCGCAAGATTCCATTGACGGACACGTTCGAGATCAACGTGGACGACTACCTGCCTCATGGCGACGAGCGTGCCGGGGCCATCATCTTCCCCAACCCGAACGCACCCACGGGCCGCTTACTGACGCTGGCTGAGGTAGAACGCGTGGTCGCAGGCAACCCCGATGCGGTGGTGCTGCTGGACGAAGCCTACGTGGACTTTGGCGGCGAGAGCGCGATCGCGCTGGTCAACCGCTACCCCAATCTGCTGGTGGTGCACACGTTCTCCAAGAGCCGCTCGCTGGCCGGGTTGCGCGTGGGCTTTGCGGCAGGCCACCCCGATCTGATTGAGGCGCTGGAACGGGTCAAGAACAGCTTCAATTCCTACCCACTCGACCGGCTGGCCATTGCTGGGGCGGTGGCCTCGGTGGAAGACGAAGCCTACTTTCAAGACAGTTGCCGCAAAGTCATCGCCACCCGCGAACAGCTGGTGACCGACATGCGGGCACTGGGTTTTGAGGTGCTGCCATCGGGCGCGAACTTCATTTTTGCCCGCCACCCGCAGCACGATGGTGCGGCCCTGACCGCCGCGCTGCGTCAGCGCGCCATCATCGTGCGCCACTTCAAGCAGCCACGCATCGACCAGTTCTTGCGCATCACCATCGGCACCGATGCCCAGTGCCAAACCTTGGTACAAGCGTTGCGCGAAATTGTGTCGGTTTGACAAAACCCAAGGGCTAACCCTATACTTGAACAGATCTAAAGGTGGCGCATGGAGTTGCGCCGCCTTTTGTTGTTTCTGCAACAACATTCCAGACACATGTGCCCGGTGCCCTCGACGGCCCCAAGGCGCTTACACCCACCGACGCTGGTGCCCGGTGTGGCCCCCTGATGTGCCACCCACGTTCCCGTCGAACCCTGTTTTTTGTTTTTAGAAAGTGCCCTGATGGCCAAAGAAGAACTGATTGAAGTCAATGGCGTTGTGACCGAAGTGTTGCCCGACAGCCGCTACCGCGTGACGCTGGACAATGGCCATGAGCTGATTGCCTATTCCGCTGGCAAGATGCGCAAGCACCACATCCGCATTTTGGCGGGCGATAAGGTCAAGCTAGAGCTGTCGCCCTACGACCTGACCAAGGGCCGCATCAACTTCCGCCACATTGAGGGCCGTGGCCCTGGCCCAGCAGGTGGTGGTCAACGCCGCCCCGGCGCACGTTAACTTCAGCGCAAACGCAATTCAGCGGCACGGGCGTGGGCGGTCAAGCCCTCGCCATGTGCAATGACGCTGGCAATCTGGCCCAACGCTTGTGCGCCCTGTTCGCTCACCTCAATCAGGCTGCTGCGCTTCTGAAAATCGTACACCCCCAGCGGGCTGGAAAAACGTGCGGTACCGCTGGTAGGCAGTACGTGGTTGGGGCCAGCGCAATAATCGCCCAAACTTTCGCTGGTGTAAGCCCCTAAAAAGATGGCCCCCGCGTGCTTGAGCAATGGCTCCCAGCGGTGCGGTTCGTGGCTGCTGACTTCCAAGTGTTCCGGCGCAATGCTGTTGCTGATGGCACACGCTTCTTCCATACTGCGGGTCTGGATCAACGCCCCCCGGCCATTCAGGCTTTTGGCGATGATGTCGGCGCGCGGCATGGTGGGCAACAGTTTGTCGATGGAAGCCTGCACAGCGGCAATGTAGTCTGCGTCTGGGCACAGCAGGATGGATTGCGCCAACTCGTCGTGTTCGGCCTGGCTGAACAAGTCCATCGCCACCCAGTCCGTCGGTGTGGTGCCGTCGGCCAGCACCAAAATTTCGCTGGGGCCTGCGATCATGTCGATACCCACGGTGCCAAAGACGTGCTTCTTGGCACTGGCCACGTAGGCGTTGCCGGGGCCGGTGATTTTGTCCACCTTGGGCACCGTGGCGGTGCCATAGGCCAACGCCGCCACCGCTTGCGCACCACCAATGGTAAAGGCGCGCGACACGCCCGCCACATACGCGGCGGCCAGCACCAGCGCGTTCTTCTCACCGCGCGGCGTGGGCACCACCATGATGATGTCTTTCACCCCAGCGACATGGGCGGGAATGGCGTTCATCAGCACACTGGACGGGTACGCCGCCTTGCCTCCCGGCACGTAGATGCCGACGCGGTCCAGGGGCGTGACTTTTTGGCCCAACAAGGTGCCGTCTTCGTCACGGTAACTCCAACTCTCGCCGCTGGCGCGCTTTTGCGCTTCGTGGTAACGGCGCACGCGCGCAGCGGCGGCTTGCAAAGCCTCACGCTGCACAGCGGGCAAGCTGTCAAACGCCAAACGCAATTCGTGCTGCGTCAGCTCCAGCTCAACCATGCCGCTGGCGCTCAAGCCATCGAAACGGTTGGTGTAATCCAGCACAGCCGCATCGCCGCGGGTGCACACGTCGGCCAAAATGTCGGCCACACGCTGCTCGATGGCGGCATCGGTATCGGCAGACCAATGCAGACGGGCTTGAAAGCGGGCTTCGAAATCGGCATCGGTGGTGCGCAACAACAGTGGAGTGGCGTTCATGGGCAGGTTCAGCTTTGGGTGGCTTGGGCAAAAGCGTCCAGAATCGGGCGGATCGCGGTGCGTTTGGTTTTCAATGCGGCGTGGTTGACCACCAAGCGTGATGAAATGTCCATGATACGCTCGACTTCCACCAGATGGTTGGCCTTGAGGGTATTGCCGCTAGAGACCAAATCGACGATTGCATCGGCCAAACCGGTCAGCGGCGCCAGCTCCATGCTGCCGTAGAGTTTGATGAGATCGACGTGTACGCCCTTGCTGGCAAAAAACTCGCGGGCAATCGCCACGTATTTGGTGGCAACCTTAAGGCGCGCACCCTGACGCACCGCGTTGGCGTAGTCAAAGTCGGCACGGGTGGCCACACTCATGCGGCACTTGGCAATTTGCAAGTCCAGCGGCTGGTACAGGCCCACGTTACCCGCGCCACCCCACTCGGCTTCGTGCTCCAGCAGGGTGTCCTTGCCGCATACGCCCAGATCGGCACCACCGTACTGCACGTAGGTGGGCACATCGGAGGCGCGCACCAGCACCACCTGCACATCAGGCCGGTTGGTGGGCAGAATCAGCTTGCGCGACTTTTCCGGGTCTTCGAGCACCTCAATGCCCGCCGCGGCCAGCAACGGCAGTGTTTCTTCAAAAATGCGGCCTTTGGACAAGGCCAGCGTCAGCATCGGGCTGCTCATTGGATTCTTTCGATGTCCGCGCCCAAGGCGCGCAGTTTGAGTTCCATCTGGTCGTAACCACGGTCCAGGTGGTAGATGCGATCCACCACGGTCTCGCCTTCGGCCACCAGCCCTGCAATCACCAAGCTGGCCGAAGCACGCAGGTCGGTGGCCATGACGGTGGCACCCGACAGGCGCGGCACGCCCTCCACCACCGCCACCCGGCCATCAATGCGGATGTTGGCCCCCAGTCGCTGCAATTCATGCACGTGCATGAAGCGGTTTTCGAAAATGGTTTCGGTGACGGTGCTGGCACCATGCGCCACCGCGTTCAGAGCCATGAACTGGGCCTGCATGTCGGTCGGAAAGCCGGGGTATTCAGTCGTGCGGAAGGTCTGGGCCTTGAGCGCAGCCGCACCCGACGACACCACGCGCAAGCCTTCGGTCACGTCTTCCACCGTCACGCCCGCATCGCGCAGTTTGTCGATCACAGCATCCAAGTGGTCACCGCGTGCGTGTTGCAGCGTCACATCGCCCCCCGTGGCGGCCACCGCACACAGGAAAGTACCGGCTTCAATGCGGTCGGCCACCACGGCGTGTTCACAACCGTGCAGTTGGTCTACGCCCTGAATGCGAATGCGGCTGGTGCCGTGGCCTTCAATCTTGGCCCCCATCTTGATGAGCATTTCGGCCAGATCGGTGATCTCGGGCTCTTGGGCGGCGTTTTCCAGAATGGTTTCACCGTCGGCCAAGGTGGCGGCCATCAAAAAGTTCTCGGTACCTGTCACGGTCACCATGTCGGTGGTGATGCGCGCGCCTTTCAGGCGGGTCTGGCCTGCGGGCAACTGGGCCACCATGTAGCCGTGCTCCACCACAATCTCAGCCCCCATCGCTTGCAAGCCTTTGATGTGCTGATCCACCGGACGCGAGCCAATCGCACAACCGCCCGGCAACGACACTTTGGCCCGGCCAAAACGCGCCAGCAGCGGCCCCAACACCAGCACCGAAGCGCGCATGGTCTTGACCAAATCGTAAGGTGCTTCGGGCAACAAACTGGTGGGCGCTTGCAGCGTGAAGCCGCCGCGCTCGCCGTGGGTCTCGGCCTGCACGCCCATGTTTTCGAGTAACTTGCGCATGGTGGCCACATCGCGCAGACGCGGCACGTTGCGCAATTCAACGGGCGCAGCGGTCAGCAGAGCGGCGCACAATTCGGGCAAAGCGGCATTCTTAGCACCCGACACCGCAATGGTGCCGAGCAAGGGGCGGCCCCCCACAATACGGAGTTTGTCCATCGCGTCAGCCCGCCGCCTGCTGCGCCCACTCAGCGGGGGTCAGGGTTTTCATCGACAAGGCATGCACCTCATCGGTGTGGATGCGCTGGCCCAACGTGGCGTACACCAGTTGGTGGCGCGCAATCAAACGCTTGCCCTCAAATGCCGGCGACACGATGACCGCCGACCAGTGGCGACCATCGCCACCCACTTCGAGGTGCTCACACGGCAAACCGGCCGCGATCAAGGATTGCAATTCTTCAGCAGTCATAAGCAGGGGGATGGGAAAAGATCAATGGCGGATTTTGTAGCCCGTGCGCAACAGGTTCAGGGCAAAACCGCCCACCAGCACCAACGCGACGGTCACGATCGACAGGCTGCGCCAAGGTGACACATCGCTGATGCCGAAAAAACCAAAGCGAAAGCCGTCGATGATGTAAAAAAACGGGTTGAAATGGCTGACTTGCTGCCAGAACGCAGGCAAGGAATGGATGGAGTAGAACACACCGCTGAGAAAGGTCATCGGCATGATGATGAAGTTCTGGAACGCGGCCATCTGGTCAAATTTGTCGGCCCACAGCCCAGCAATCACGCCCAGCGAACCCATCAACGCCGCTCCGATAACGGCAAAAGCCAGCACCCACAGCGGTGCCACCAGTTGCAAGTCGGTAAACCAGACGGTGGCCAGCAGCACACCCAACCCCACCACCAGCCCCCGCACCACCGACGAACCCACGTAGGCCACATACCAAGCCCAGTGTGACAGTGGTGTAAGCAAGAGGAACACCAAATTGCCCATCACCTTGCTCTGAATCAAACTGGACGAACTGTTGGCAAAGGCGTTTTGCAGCAGGCTCATCATGGCCAAGCCGGGCAACAAAAAAGCGGTGTAAGGGATGCTGTCGTACACCTTGACGTGGTCGGCCAGCACATGGCCAAAAATCATCAGGTACAGGATGGCCGTCATTACCGGCGCGGCCACGGTCTGGAAACCGACCTTCCAGAAGCGCAGCACTTCTTTGTAAAACAGGGTACGCCAGCCGTTCATGCGCGGTCTCCTTGGGCCTGCGATCCCGCCATCACATCGAGAAACACGTCTTCCAAATCGGCTTTGCGGATTTCCATGTCTTCCACCACCACACCCGCCGCACGGGCTTGGGTCAAAATGCGTTCCACTTCCAGCGCATCGTGGGCGGGCAATTGCACCACGCGTCCGGTGATGCGCGCCTGTGCCGCCAATGCCGGCGGCAAGGTTTGGTCGGTTTTGAAGCGCAACACGTTGGCCGATGCGCCCTTGAGCAAATCGGAGGTGCTGGCCAACGCCACCACCTGCCCTTGTTTGAGCATGGCAATGCGCCCGCACAGAGCCTCGGCTTCGTCCAGGTAGTGCGTGGTCAGCAGCACGGTGCTGCCCTGTTTGTTGAGGTGTGAGATGAACTGCCACAGCGTCTGGCGCAACTCCACATCCACCCCAGCGGTGGGCTCGTCCAGCACGATCACGGGCGGCTTGTGTACCAGCGCCTGTGCCACCAGCACACGTCGCTTCATGCCACCCGAGAGTTGGCGCATGTTGGCGTTGGCCTTGTCGCTCAGGCCCAGCCCCGCCAACAGTTCGTCGATCCAGTCATCGTTGTGGCGGATACCAAAATAGCCGGACTGAAAGCGCAAGGCTTCACGTACCGTAAAAAAGGGGTCGAACACCAGCTCCTGCGGCACCACACCCAAGTGGCGACGCGCTTGTGCGTAGTCGGCCTGTACGTCAAAGCCCTGCACGGTCACGCTGCCACCACTGGCACGCGACAACCCGGCCAAAATGCTGATCAACGTGGTCTTACCAGCGCCGTTGGGGCCGAGCAAGCCAAAGAATTCACCCGATTCAATGTCAAAACTGACACCTTTGAGCGCCTGAAATTCCCCGCGCGCGGTGGCGTAGGTTTTGGAAACGTTGTGGAAAGAAACAGCGGGCATGGGGGCGCGATTTTAAGCTGGCAACAGTTCGCCCACACCGTACAACACCAACAACGCTCGCAAACGGGGGGGCGTGCCTTGCACTTGCAGCGCACCGCCAGCGGCCTGGACGCTGCGCCGCAGCGCCAACAACACCGCCACCGCCGACGAATCAAACACCTGCAACGCACGGGCATCCAGCAGCAGCGGCATACCGGCAACCACTTGAGCTCGACCAAGGGCCAAAAATGCCGACGCTTCCGCGTGGGTCAACCGCTCCGGCAAAGGCAACAATGTGCTCATCCAGCTTTGGCCGGCTTGGTGGTGGGTTTGTCGGCATTGCTGCGGTTGCGCTCAGCCAACGCAGCAATCAGACCATCCACACCCTTGGCGTTGATTTCTTGTGCAAACTGGGTGCGGTAGGTTTGCACCAACCACACGCCCAACACGTTCAGGTCGTAAATTTTCCAACCATTGGCGGTTTTTTCCAAACGGTAGTCGAGCTGGATAGGATCGCCTTTGCCCCGCACTTCAGAACGCACCACCACTTCGGTGTCGGTGGGACTGGAGCGCGTGGGTTTGAAATGCAGGGTCTGGTCTTTGATTTGCCCCAACGCACCAGAGTAGGTGTGCACCAGCAGGATTTTGAATTCCTCCTGCAAACGCTTTTTTTGCTCGGGCGTGGCCTCGCGCCACGAACGGCCCACGGCAGAAGCCGTCATGCGCGTAAAGTTGACGTGCGGCATGATCTTGGTGTCCACCAAAGCCAAAGTGCGTTTGACATCCCCGGCACGTACCGCAGCGTCGGCCTTGACCGTATCGAATGCGTCGTTGGCAATGCGCTGCACCAACGCGTCGGGCGCTTCCAACGTTGCTGGTGTAGCGGCCACCGCCGCCGCAGCGCTGTTTTGGGCCCACCCGGCCACGGGCACCGCAGCGGCACCCAACACCACCACCGCACTGGCCAACAACATCCGATGGGGGAAACACGACCATTTCATTTTTTGTCCTCACTGTAAAAAACCAACCACGTCGGGCCGCTGCCCCATTGTGCCCGCTGCACCCGCCACGTGCAGTGCCGATTTACATTCGGTTGCCGCTGTGACACGGTGACGTTATTGGTCGTAACGTTCTTCTGGTTCAGAGTGACCAATCCGGTTTTCGCGGCGCTCCAAATAAGCATCGCGCACAAAACTGTAGGGGTCGAGGGCAGCCTGATCCAGTACCTCACCGGCCCCCAACAAAGTGGCACGCTTGTCGGTGATGCGCAGCACTTGCAGGCTGTTGCGGGTGGCCACGTGATCGAGTTCGCCCACTGGGTCGGCTTGGCTGTCCACCGGCAATGCCGCCGTGTCGCGCACGGTGGAGGGGCCCAGCAACGGCAGCATCAGGTACGGCCCCGATGGCACGCCCCAGCGGCCCAGCGTGTGGCCAAAATCCAATGTGGTGCGCTCGATGCCCATTTCGGTGGCCACGTCCAACAGCCCCCCCAAACCAAACACGGTGTTCACGTTGAAGCGCATGAAG
The DNA here is from genome assembly GCA_048860285.1 of Macromonas sp. Taxonomy (GTDB): domain Bacteria; phylum Pseudomonadota; class Gammaproteobacteria; order Burkholderiales; family Burkholderiaceae_C; genus Macromonas_A. The sequence continues at coordinate 8,224 of JBLIZX010000222.1, forward strand.
TTTTCTGCGGCCTCGCGCGGGCGTGCCTGCAACAGTGCGTTCAACGCCGACCAAACGTCGCGCAAATTGCCAAAAAAGTTGTTGACCCCGGTGCGCACCGGGCTGGGCAAGGTATCACGGTACACCGTGGCCACGGGTTTGACCACCGCGCGGTCCACGCCATCGTTGAATTGGTACACCGCCCGGTTGAGCGGTTCCAGCGGGTCTTGCGGGTTGGCCTGCGGGCCGGTGGCACAGCCACCCAGCAGCAGCGTGGCGGCCAAGGCGCACATACCCACACTGGAACGCAAAGACATTGGCAATTTCATGTGTTGTGTATCCCTGAAGTGTCCAGCTTATTCGGCAGCAGGTGGCGGCGATTCGGCCGCCTTGTTGAACAAGAATTGGCTGATGAGGTTTTCCAGCACCACGGCGGACTGGGTTTGCGTGACCACATCACCCTGTGCCAAATTGCGCTCATCACCGCCGGGCTCGATGCCCACGTACTGCTCGCCCAGCAGGCCGCTGGTCAAAATCTTGAGCGAACTGTCCTTGGGAAAAGCGTAGCGGTTTTCCAGCGCCAGCACCACGTCGGCTTGGAACGCCTGGTCGTTGAAGCTGATGCTTTCGACCCGCCCCACCACCACCCCGGCACTTTTGACCGCCGCTTTGGGCTTGAGCCCCCCAATGTTGTCAAACCGCGCCGTGACACGGTAGGTGGACTCAAAATTGAGACTCAGCAGATTGGCCGCCTGCAACGACATGAACAACACCGCCGCCGCACCCAACAGCACAAACAGCCCCACCCACACATCCACTTTGGATCGTTGCATTCTGCGCCCTCTTCTTTTCTGTATTGGTTCAAATGCCGAACATGACGGCGGTCAGCACAAAGTCCAGCGCCAGCACCGCCAGCGACGACACCACCACCGTGCGCGTGGTGGCGCGAGCCACCCCTTCGGGGGTGGCCTGGGCCGCATAGCCTTGCAGCAGCGCCACAAACGTGACCG
>JBLIZX010000223.1:0-7168 GCA_048860285.1 Macromonas sp.
TCCTCGATTTTTTACGGCACCACCATTGTGTGCGTGCGCCGCGAAACCCCCGCCGGGGTGCAGGTGGCCATAGGCGGCGATGGCCAGGTCACGTTGGGCAACATCGTGGTCAAGGGCACCGCACGCAAGGTGCGCAAGCTGCACAAAGGCCAAGTGTTGGCCGGTTTTGCTGGGGCGACTGCCGATGCCTTTACGCTGTTTGAGCGGTTTGAGGCCAAGCTGGAAAAGCACCAGGGCCACCTGACCCGCGCTGCCATTGAGCTGACCAAAGACTGGCGCACCGACCGCGTGCTGCGCCGCCTGGAGGCCATGTTGGCGGTGGCCGACAAAACGGCCAGCCTCATCATCACGGGCAATGGTGATGTGCTGGAGCCCGAACACGGCATCGTGGCCATTGGTTCGGGGGGGGCCTACGCCCAGTCCGCCGCCAAGGCGCTGATCGACCACACCGACCTGAGCGCCGAAGAGGTGGTGCGCAAGTCGTTGGCCATTGCCGGTGAACTGTGCATCTACACCAACATGAACCACACCGTGGAGGTGCTGTAAACCATGTCCGCCGCCATGACCCCGCAGGAAATTGTCTCTGAATTGGATGCGCACATCATTGGCCAATCCGCTGCCAAGCGTGCGGTGGCGATTGCGTTGCGCAACCGCTGGCGTCGCCAGCAGGTTGAGCCCAAGTTGCGTCAGGAAATTACCCCCAAGAACATCCTGATGATCGGCCCCACCGGCGTGGGCAAGACCGAGATTGCGCGCCGCTTGGCCAAGTTGGCCCATGCGCCCTTCATCAAGGTGGAGGCCACCAAGTTCACCGAAGTGGGCTATGTGGGCAAGGACGTGGATGCCATCATCCGCGATTTGGCCGACATCGCGGTCAAGCAAACGCGCGAGGCCGAAATGGCCAAGGTGCGCCTGCGCGCCGAAGATGCCGCCGAAGACCGCATTCTGGACGTGCTGATTCCACCACCGCGCTCCGAAGGTTTTGGCGACGACCGCGCCAGCGGCGGCAGCGACAGCACCGCGCGCCAAGTGTTTCGCAAAAAGCTGCGCGAAGGCCTGCTGGACGACAAGGAGATCGAGCTGGAAGTGGCCAGCGCCATGCCGCAATTGGAGGTGATGACCCCCGCTGGCATGGAAGACATGGCCGAGCAGTTGCGCGGCATGTTCAGCCAGTTCAACAGCGGCAAAAAGAAGGCGCGCAAGCTCAAGATTGCCGAAGCGCGCAAATTGCTGATCGACGAAGAAGCGGCCAAACTGGTCAACGAGGAAGAGATCAAGCTGCAAGCCGTGACCAATGCCGAGCAAAACGGCATCGTCTTTATCGACGAGATCGACAAGGTGACCAGCCGCAGCGAAGGCCAAAGCACTGGCGAGGTGTCGCGCCAAGGTGTGCAGCGCGATTTGTTGCCGTTGGTGGAGGGCACCACGGTGTCCACCAAGTACGGCCCGATCAAGACCGACCACATCTTGTTCATCGCCAGCGGTGCTTTCCACTTGAGCAAGCCCAGCGATTTGATCCCAGAATTGCAGGGGCGCTTCCCCATCCGGGTGGAGTTGCAGTCGCTGTCGGTGGCGGATTTTGAAGCCATCCTGACCCAGACCCACGCCAGTTTGGTGCGCCAGTACCAAGCGTTGCTGGCCACCGAAGGGGTGCAGGTGGAGTTCACGCCCGAGGGCATCACCCGCTTGGCCAGCATTGCTTATGAGGTCAACGAGCGCACCGAGAACATCGGCGCGCGCCGCTTGGCCACGGTCATGGAACATTTGTTGGATGAGGTCAGCTTTGACGCGGCCAAACTCAGCGGCCAGACTGTGACGGTGGATGCCGCCTATGTGGATGGCCGTTTGGGTGCGCTGAGCCAGAACGAAGATTTGTCGCGCTACATCTTGTAAAGCCGACATGATCGCCCACCCGCCCGCAGCCTTGCCAACCACACACCGCCGTTGGCCCGCCGCCGCGCTGGTGCTGGCGGTGTGGTTGGGGGCGCTGCTGTGGAACGCCCCGGCCAGCGCCGACACGTTGTACCACTGCCGTGCGTACGGCGGTGGGCAGTTCTGGTCGCGCCAACATTGCCAGCAACACCAAGCGTTGGTGGAACGCATGGCCAGCGTGCCACCCGACCTGAAATTTGAGCAGCAAGTCAAGATCGCAGAGCAGGGCGACATGGCCCCCAATGGTCGCCGTGCCCGCCCAGTGACGGTGGATGTGACCGAATCTGCCGCCGTTGCACAGCGACGCGCCAAGCTCGCTGCCAAACGGCAGGCGCGTTGCGAACGGCTGGAACGCGACATCAATACCCAAGACAGCCGTGCGCGGGCCGGGGGCACCGCCCGTCAGCAACAGCGCATTGCCGACAAAAAACAGCAGTTGCAGCAGGAAAGCACCGATCTTGGTTGCTGAGATCAGGTCTAAGCTGTTGTTTGTTCAGTGCTATTTTTGTTTTTTGAGTTGGTGCCGTATCACTTTGTAACCCATTGATTTGGCTTGACAAAGCTCAGGAACAGGTACAATCTTACCCTTTTGTTCAGTTTCCTGGTTTGAAAGACACCGGTGCAAGTTTCTTTGATGCATTGCACTGTTTTGTTGAACGAAGCGGTTGATGCGCTTGCGGTTCAGCCGGACGGTGGTTATATCGATGCCACGTTTGGCCGTGGTGGCCACTCACGCCTGATTTTGTCGCGCCTGTCGGCTGCGGGGCGTTTGTGCGCGTTCGACAAAGACCCGCAGGCGGTGGAGCAAGCCACGCAACTGGCCGCAGAGGACGCACGCTTCAGCATTCGGCACGAAGGCTTTAAAGCGCTGGGTGAGTTGGGTGTGGCCTGCGCCGACGGTGTGCTGATGGACTTGGGCGTGAGCTCGCCGCAGCTGGACGATCCGGCGCGCGGTTTCTCGTTCCGTCACAACGGCCCGCTGGACATGCGCATGGATCCCACGCGTGGCGAGAGTGTGGCCGATTGGTTGGCCGAAGCCAGCGTGGCGCAGATGACCGAAGTGATCCGCGATTACGGCGAGGAGCGTTTTGCCGGTCAAATCGCACGTGCCATTGAAAAACGCCGCCAAGAACGCGGCCCATTGCGTACCACCGCCGAATTGGCCGAATTGGTGGCCAGCGCCGTCAAAACCCGCGAACCGGGCAAAGACCCGGCCACGCGCACTTTCCAAGCTTTGCGCATCTTCATCAACGCCGAATTGGACGAGTTGCAACAGGCCTTACAAGCCAGTTTGCATGTGTTGCGCCCCGGTGGGCGGTTGGTGGTGATCAGCTTTCATTCGTTGGAAGACCGCATCGTTAAACAATTTATGGCCAAGCACGCCAAAGAGGTGTTTGACCGTCGCGCTCCTTTTGCGGCACCGCAGCCGATGGCGCTGTGCCACGTGCAGCGCCTGATGCCGTCCGACGCTGAAGTGGCCGCCAACCCGCGTGCCCGCAGCGCGGTGATGCGCTGGGCCGAGCGCACCGACACGCCGCTGGAGCGTGTTTGATGCTGCGTTTGAACCTGCTGCTGCTGTGCGGCGTGTTGGGCACCGCTTTTTATTTGGTGCATGTGCAGTACGAATCGCGTCGGCTTTACACCGAGCTGGACCGCGCACACCGCGTTAGCCAACGTCTGGAGGTGGAGCGTGAACAACTGGAGGTGCAGCGCCGTGCACAGGCCACCTCCAGCCGTGTGCAGCAACTCGCGCAGCAGCGCCTGCAAATGCGCCCCGCCAACCCCGCCATCACCGAATACGTGAAAGCCCCGCCGCCGGTGGTGGTGTCGGCGGCTTTGGTGGACGTGCCGGTGGCACCACAGCCATGATCCGCTCTCGGCGCGCTGCGCCTACCCCGGCTCCTTCTGCATCGCCCGACAGCGAGCGCCCAGCGCGTCCGACGGTGGCTGCGCCCAGTGGCCGCAGCCGCTTCGTATTGGGCATGCTGGGATTGGCGTTTTTGGCGTTGGCCGGGCGTGCGGCGTACGTGCAACTGATTGGCAACGACTTTTTCTTGGACCAGGGCAATGCGCGTTTTGCCCGCACCTTGGAATTGCCCGCCAACCGGGGCCGCATTCTGGACCGCAACGGCACCATTTTGGCCACCAGTGTGGAGGCGCAAAGCGTATGGGCCATCCCTGAAGATGTGGATTTGGAAGACCCGCAACTGCCCGCGGTGGCCCGCGTGCTGGGCATGCCATTGGCCGATCTCAAGCGTCGCTTGGAGGTGAATAAGAAAAAGTCCTTCATGTGGGTGCAGCGTCAGGTGGACACGCCGGTGGCACTCAAGGTCAAGGAGTTGGGGGTCAAAGGCATCCACTTGCGCAAAGAATACAAGCGCCAGTACCCAGAAGGCGAAGCGGCCGCGCACGTGGTGGGCTTCACCAATGTGGAAGATTTGGGCTTGGAAGGCGTGGAGTTGACGTTCCAACAGCAGTTGTCGGGCCAAAGCGGTTCGCGCCGCGTCATCAAAGACCGTCTCGGCCGGGTGGTGGAGGATGTGCGCGACGTGATTCCGCCCGTGGATGGTCAAGATGTGCAGCTTTCCATCGACAGCAAGGTGCAGTTTTTTGCTTATGAAAAACTGCGCGCTGCGGTGCAGCAGCACAAGGCACAAGCGGGCAGTGCGGTGGTGTTGGATGCCCTGACCGGCGAAGTGTTGGCACTGGCCAACTACCCCAGCTACAACCCCAACGACCGGCGCAACCTGACCGGCGAGCAACTGCGCAACCGCGCTCTGACCGACAGTTTTGAGCCCGGTTCCACGCTCAAGCCGTTTGTGACCGCACTGGCGCTGGACAAAGGCTTGGTGCGGCCCAATTCACCCATTGACACCTCGCCGGGTACCATCACCATCAGTGGGGCCACCATCACCGACGCGCACCCCTACGGTGTGTTGACGGTGGCCGGTGTAATTCAAAAATCCAGCCAGGTGGGCACGGTCAAATTGGCCATGCAGTTGCAAGCGCGTGAAATGTGGGAAACCTACACCCAAGCCGGGTTTGGGCGCAAGCCACAGTTGCCGTTCCCGGGGGCGACCACGGGCCGTTTGCGTTCGTACAAAAATTGGCGGCCCATTGAGCAGGCCACCATGAGCTATGGCTACGGGATTTCGACATCGTTGTTTCAGCTGGCACAAGCCTACACCGTGTTTGCGCGCGACGGTGAGTTGGTACCGGTCACGCTGTTGAAAAACGAGGTGCCCGCACACGGTGTGCGTGTGTTCAGCCAGGCCAACGCGCTCGAAGTGCGCAAGATGTTGGCGCTGGCCGCCGGCCCGCAAGGCACGGCCCAACGCGCTCAGACCGTGGGCTACTCGGTGGGCGGCAAAACAGGTACCACCCACAAACAGGAAGGCAAGGGCTACGCCACGCGCAAGTACCGCAGCTTTTTTGTGGGCGTGGCCCCCATCGAGCAGCCACGCATTGTGGTGGCGGTGATGGTGGACGAACCCAGTGCTGGTCAGTATTTTGGCGGCTTGGTGGCGGCTCCGGTGTTCAGCGAAACGGTGCAGCAAACTTTGCGTGTGTTGGGTGTGCGTCCCGACATGAGCGTCAAACCACAAATTGTGGCCGACGTGGTGGAGGAGTCTTTCTGATGTTGGAGATGCACGACCCCGCGCAAGTGGCGCAGTGGTTGCAAGCTTCTGGTGTGCGGCAATTGCATTGTGACAGTCGCCGTTTGCAACCGGGCGACGCTTTTGTGGCTTGGCCAGGTGCGGCGCAGGATGGCCGCCGTTACGTGCCCGCCGCATTCCGCGCTGGGGCGGTGGCTTGTGTGGTCGAGCGCGAGGGCAGCGAGGCCTTGGGCTTGAACGCACCGCGCGTGTTGGCGGTGCGTGGCCTCAAACACAGCGTGGGCGAGATCGCGCACCACTTTTACCGCACCCCGAGCACCGAACTGCCGCTGTTGGCCATTACTGGCACCAACGGCAAAACCTCCACCGCATGGTGGACAGCGCAGTTGCTCTCAGCTTTGGGGCAGCCTTGTGGTTTGATCGGCACGCTGGGCATGGGCCAGCCGGGTACCGAATTGGTGCCCACAGGTCTGACCACGCCCGACCCGGTGATGTTACAAGCCGCGCTGCGCGGTTTCGTTGATCAGGGCTTGCGCGCTTGCGTGTTGGAAGCCTCGTCGATTGGGCTGGAAGAAGGGCGTTTGAACGGTGCGCGCGTCCACAGTGCGGTGTTTACCAACCTGACGCAAGACCATTTGGACTACCACCACTCCATGCAGGCCTATTGGCAAGCCAAGCAGGTGCTGTTCGATTGGCCTGGTGTGCGGGTGGCGGTGGTCAACATCGACGATCCGCACGGTGCCGAACTGGCCGCCAGCCTGCAACCCCGTGTGCAAGCCGGAGCACTGGAGGTGTGGACGCTGTCCACCGAAGGCCGTGCCGCTCGCCTGCGTGTGCCCGAATGGAGCATGACCGACACCGGCCTGCGCTGCACCGTGGTGGAAACTTTGCCTGATGGTACCGACAGCCCGGCGGGGGTGGTGGAGCTGCCGCTGGTGGGTGAGTACAACCTGTACAACTTGCTCAGTGCCGTGGCATTGGCACGCGGGCAAGGCCACAGTTTGGCCCGTACTTTGCAAGCCTGTACCGCTTTGACCCCCGTGCCGGGACGCATGCAAGCCGCTTGGCCCGAGGCCTTGCCCGACCAGGCCAGCCAGTTGCCGCTGGTGTTGGCCGATTACGCCCACACCCCCGATGCGTTGGAAAAAGCCCTGCACGCCTTGCAACCGCTGGCCTTGCAGCGCGGTGGCCATGTGTGGTGTGTGGTGGGTTGTGGTGGCGACCGCGATGCGGGCAAGCGCCCGCTCATGGCCGCGGTGGCCGAACGCGCAGCGGCGCACGTGGTGTTGACCAGCGACAACCCGCGCACCGAACCGCCCTTGCAGATTCTGGCCGACATGCGCGCTGGGTTGTCAGACCCCAACGCTGCGCGCATCGAGCCCGACCGTGCCCGCGCCATTGCCCAAGTGGTGGCGCAAGCCGCCCCAGCCGATGTGGTGTTGTTGGCCGGCAAAGGCCATGAGAACTATCAGGAGGTGATGGGCATCCAACAGCCTTTCTCTGATTTGGCACAGGCCCGTGCTGCGTTGCAGTGCCGCCTGTTGCCCACCCCGAAAGGTAGCGCGTGAACGATGTGATGGCTTTGTTGCCGGGCTTGGCCGGTGCCCGATCCGTGGGGT
>JBLIZX010000224.1:0-2408 GCA_048860285.1 Macromonas sp.
CGCCAGTTGGTCTTGCGCTGGGGCGGACTCGTCGAAGTGGTAGGCCTGCACCTGCACGCTGGAGTCGGGCCGTACCAAAGTCTGGCCGCCATCGGTGAACAGCAGGTTGATGGTGCTGTTGCGGCTGGTGTGCAAGGTCTCGCCCACCAGCAGGGGCGAGTTTTCGGCCAGAATGCGCCACGAGCCATCGGCCCGCACTGCGTACACCGTGCCGTCCACGGCCTTGGCGGTGGCCACTGGCGCAGGTACCGTGGCCGCAGGGGCGAGCGCGGTAACGGCGTGCGCCCCACTGGCTCCATGACAGGCCACCAGCGCCAGCGACACCAGCCCGGCCCAACGCAGCCGCTGCCGTGCAGGGGCACGATTCTGGGGGTGATTCACAAGGAAGCTTATCGGCACATCATCTCCTCGGCAGGTGGTTCGGACGCTGCGCCAGGCAGCGCACCAGAGAGGGGGACTGCCCCGGTTTCGGGGCTGGGTTCGGCTGCGGCTGGATCGGCAGGCAAGGCATCCACCGCTTGGGCCAACAAGGCGGCGGGGGTATGGGCCACATTCACCACCGCCTGCACCGTGCTCAACAGCACAGACTCCACTTGCCCCTGGAACCCGGACACCACCACCGCAACGGGGGGCAACGTGGGCTCTGGCGTAGGCTCGGGCGGCGGTGGCTGCGTAGGCTCGGGCGGCGGTTCAGTGGGCGCTGGTGTGGGCGCAGGCGTTGGGGGTTGTGTTGGTTCAGGTGTTGGTTCGGGCGTAGGCTCAGGAGTTGGTGCCGGTGTTGGTTCAGGCGTGGGCTCTGGCGTGGGAGGCTCGGTCGGCGCTGGTGTCGGGGGTTCGGTCGGGGTGTCGCCAGTCACGGTCACGGTGGGGGTCAAGGTTTGGCCCTTGCCATCGGTGATGGTCGCAGCGTTGACCACACTGCCCCCGGTCAGGCTGACATCGCCAGAACCCGCCACCACGGTGGCGGTGGATCCCAGCGTCAAGGCACCGCCGTTGCCAGCGGTCAGGGCTACACTGCCGGCATCGGCTTGCACCGCACCGTTGACGGTGAGGGGGCTGAACGTTTGCAAGGCCACGTTACCCGCCGTGCTGTGTACGGTGTAACCCTCAGGCAAGTGCATGCCGCCGGTGTTGCTGACCGTGATATCGCCTTGGGCGGTAATGTTTTCCAACGTGAACACCGTGGCACTAGCCGGCGTGGTGTTGACCAATTGCACGCCGGTGCCCGCACCGCTGTCTTGCGCCGCAAAAAACGCCACTTGGTTGCCTGTGCCCAGCAACGCCACGCTGGCATCCGAGGTCACGTCCAGCCGCTGTGCGTGGATGGCTCCGCTGTCGGCTTGCTGCACCGCCCCAGTAGCGTTCAGGGCCACCATCTGGCCATGAACTTGCCCGTCCAATTGCAATGTTTGTGCCGTCAACCCCACGTTGCCGCTCTGACTGCTGAGCGTCCGTCCTGCGGGCTGTGACAACGTGCCTGCGGTTTGCGTCAGTTCAATGTTGCCTTGGGCGGTGACATCACCCAACGTCAATGCGGCAGGGGCTTCCAACACAGCGAAAGCTGGCGCTGTGCCACCCATGTCGACCGCTGGCGCAGCGTTGTGCACCGCAATGTTGCCCGCTGGAGCCGAGAGCCACAGCGCCCCCACTTGCAGTGCCGCCGCAGATGTGATGTCTCCCGCTGCGCTGTACAAAGTGGCATCGGTGGCCGCTGTCAGGTGGGCGTTGTCGGCCAAGGACAGGCCCGCACCGGCGGTCAGGGTCACACGCCCGGTGTCAGAGACCACATCACCTTGCACAGCCAACGTCCCCGTGCGCGCCGTCAACGCCAGATCGGTACGTGCGCGCACTTGAGCGGGCTGGGTAGCCCCAGCCGGTGCAGCCACGGTCATGGCACCGCTGGCGGCCATACCGACCGCACCTTGCCCCTGCACAGGCCCAGCCACGCGCACGTCACCACCGTGCTCCAACAACACTGGCGCATCCAACGCAGCGTTGGTCAAAGTGTCCAACACCAGCTCAGGCGCAGTGTTGTAAATTTCCACCGCACCCGAGCTGCCCAAGTTGCGCACGGCCATGCGCCCCCAAGCGTTGTCGCCCGTTAAACGGACACCGGTGTGGGCGGTCACGTCCAGGGCCGCTGCCACCACGCGGTCGGGGGCTTCCAACGCGCCACCGGCTTGCACCGTCAATTGGCCCAAGGTGTTGAGGGCATCGCCCGAGCCACGGCCCAACAGCGCCAGCCCCGACACCGTACCCACCGTGGACAAGGGCGTGGCCGTATCGCTCACGGTTTCGGTGTAACCGCCCGTGGCGTTGGGCGTGAAAGTGGTGGATGGCAACAGGTTCAGGCTGAAATTGGGCCGCTGCAGTAAGGCGGATTGCAACACCGTGCCCAAGCCATCCGA
>JBLIZX010000225.1:0-9858 GCA_048860285.1 Macromonas sp.
TTTTTTTATTGACAGGGCAGTTGCTATGGCCATTTCCCCTTCCGCCAAAGAAGTTTTGATTCAGGGCGTGACCTCCAACGGCAAAACGTTCCGTCCCAGCGACTGGGCCGAGCGTCTGGCGGGTGTGATGAGCCAGTTCCGTCCGGGCGGTGCCGCACCGGGTGCGCACCTGACCTATTCGCCGTGGTGCATTCCCACCGTCATGGGGGGCACGAAATGCGTGGTCTTGCACACCGATTTGCGCGACTTCGACGCTATGGCTTGGAACTTTGTCATGAACTTTGCCCGTGACAACGATTTGCAAGTGGTGGAAGCTTGTCTGTTGCCCGATGCACCACCTGCGTTGGGAACAGCGCAAAAAAAAGCCGTCGTGTAGACGGTTTTTTTTTGCATTGTGCTGGGTTGGCTGGCAGCGCACCCAGTGCAAACGGCGGGCTTTTGGTGCAAGCCCGGGCTTGAAATGTGTGTGTAAGGTACGGTGTTGGGTATCAGGCGGCGGCCAATGCCAGAGCCTTCACCTTGGCCGACAGGCGGCTCTTGTCGCGAGCGGCCTTGTTTTTGTGGAAAATGCCTTTGTCGGCAATGATGTCCACCACGGCTTGCATTTTGGAGAACAGTTCGGTGGCCTTGGTCTTGTCGCCAGCCAGCACAGCCTTTTCGACGTTCTTGACGGCGGTGCGGTACTTGGAACGCAGCGAGCTGTTGGCAGCGTTCAACTTAACGTCTTGGCGAGCGCGCTTGCGGCCAGAGGCCAGACGGGGGTTTTTTTTCTTCGGCTTGGTTGCCATAATCTAAATTCCTTGAAAGTTTGTGGATGTTGCCAGCCAACCGCGCATTATAACAAGCGCACCGGTTGCAGTAAGCGTTTGATGTAGGTCAACACCCGCGCCACACACTGGCACTAGTATCGCCGTCCATGATGTCGTCCGATACCTCCGCTTCTTCTTACACCGCGCCCGAGCCGATTGCGCCGGGCGCACCCATGCCACACCGCAAAATCATCCGCAGTTGGCTCACGCCCTTGGCCGAGCGCCGCACAGGCTTGGGCGTGGCGCTGCTGTTGCTGGATTTGGCCATCTACGCGCTGTTGCTGGTGGGCACAGTGGTGTTGACCGCTTGGTGGGCCAAATTGCTGTGCGGTTTGGTGGCGGGGTTCTGGATTGGGCGCTTGTTCATCATTGGGCACGACGCTTGTCACCAAAGTTACACCCCGCACCGGGGGCTAAACCGCTGGTTGGGCCGCATCGCCTTCATGCCGTCGCTCACGCCGTACAGCCTGTGGGAAGTGGGCCATAACGTCGTACACCACGGCTACACCAACCTCAAAGGCGTGGACTTTGTGTGGGCTCCGTGGACCAAAGCCGAGTTTGAAGCCCTGCCGCCGCAACGCCGCGCACTGGAGCGTTTGTACCGCAGTGGTTGGGGCCCGGCATTCTATTACCTGATTGAAATGTGGTGGCTGCGCATGTACTTTCCGCGCAAGACCTACATGGGTACACGCCGTGCCGAATTTTTGTGGGACAACGTGTTGGTGAGCGTTGTCGGTGCCGTGTGGATTGCGGGCATGGCCGCTGCCGCGTGGTGGACGGGCCAGTCGGTGCTGTTGCAGTTGCTCATGGGTTTTGTGGTGCCATTCCTGTTCTGGAATGCCATGATCGGTTTTGTGGTGTACGTTCACCACACCCACACCAGCGTGCAATGGCACGACGAAAAGGCCGCTTGGGCCAAGGCGGCCCCGTTTGTGTCCACCACCGTTCACCTGACCTTTCCGTGGCACTGGGGTGGCTTGATGCACCACATCATGGAACACACCGCACACCACGTGGACATGAGCGTGCCGTTGTACCAACTCAAAGAAGCGCAAAAAGTGCTGGAAGATGCGTTGCCTGAGCGCATCATCATTCAGCGTTTTAGCTGGCGCTGGTACTTTGACACCGCACGCAAGTGCAAACTGTACGACTTCACACGCCGTTGCTGGACCGACTTTCAGGGCCAGCCCACCAGCGTTGCCGCATCGGCATAAGCTTGACACAGCACACGCTGCAATGGGGGCCATCGGCCCCCATTTCCGTTGCGGCAATGTGCGCACGTTGTGCCTCAAGGTGCGACAATACAGTCTTACATGACCCAAAAATCTTTTTCTGAATTGATGCTGGCCGAGCCGCTGGCACGTGCGGTGGCCGACATGGGCTACACCGCCATGACACCCATCCAAGCCCAGGCCATTCCGGTGGTGCTGCAAGGCCGCGATGTGATGGGGGCGGCCCAGACCGGCACTGGCAAGACCGCTGCATTTTCTCTGCCGCTGTTGCAACGCCTGCTCAAGCACGCCAACACCTCCACTTCGCCAGCGCGGCACCCGGTGCGGGCTTTGGTGTTGCTGCCCACGCGCGAATTGGCCGATCAGGTGGCGCAACAGTTGCAACAGTATGCCCAGCACACGCCGTTGCGCACAGCGGTGGTGTTTGGTGGTACCGACATCAAACCGCAAATCGTGGAGCTGCGCCAAGGTGTGGAAGTGCTCGTGGCCACCCCGGGCCGTTTGCTCGACCACATTGAAGCCAAGAATTGCGCTTTGCACCAAGTGGAATACGTGGTGCTGGACGAAGCCGACCGCATGCTCGACATCGGTTTCTTGCCTGCGCTGGAACGTATCCTGAGCTACCTGCCCAAGCAGCGCACCACGTTGTTGTTCTCGGCCACGTTCTCGCCCGAGATCAAACGGCTGGCCAACAGTTACTTGCAAGACCCGGTGACGGTGGAAGTGTCGCGCTCCAACGCCACCGCTTCTACGGTGGAGCAGCGTTTTTTCCAGGTCGATGACGACGACAAGCGCGCCGCGATTTGCCAGTTGATGCGCGAAAAGGCCATCCGTCAGGCGTTTGTGTTCGTCAACAGCAAGCTGGGGTGTGCCCGGTTGGCGCGCAATTTGGAGCGTGAAGGTCTGAAGACGGCGGCGCTGCATGGCGACAAGAGCCAAGACGAGCGTTCCAAGGCATTGGAAGCGTTCAAAGCCGGTGAGGTGGAGTTGCTGGTGTGTACCGACGTGGCCGCGCGTGGTCTCGACATCAAAGATGTGCCGGGCGTGTTCAATTTTGACATTCCATTCAACGCCGAGGACTATGTTCACCGCATTGGCCGCACGGGCCGTGCTGGGGCTTCTGGTTTGGCGGTGTCGTTTGTCACGGCGCGCGACACCAAAGCATTGGCCGATATTGGCAAGTTGATTGGCAAAAAGGTGGAGATTGAGGCGTTGGAACTGGCGCGCGATCGCCGTCCCACGGGGCGCGTCAACGATGGTCAACGCCTGTGGCACGATGAACGCAGCCGTGGTGATCGCCCGCAGGAACGCACCCCGCGTTACAGCCGCCCCAGCCGTGTCCCTGTCGATCCCTTCTTTGATAAGCCTTACGAGCCAGCCTTGCCGCCGGAGGCCAAGCCCACGTGGGAAGCTGCGGTGCAACCGGCCACCGTGCGTGGGGTGTCGCCCTACATCAAATCGCGCCGCAAGGTGGCGGCGCTGTTCAAGAGCTTGCCGCAGCCTGTGCTGTCCGAGGCCTGAGGCGCATGTCCCACCCCTGCGCTGTGGTGGGCGCGGGCGGAGCGATTATCGTTTTTTCTTCTTTAGCCCCGGTTGCTGGGCTTGTGGGCACGGCACCTGAATCAGGCCGACCGTGCCGGGTGCGTCCGGGCTGTTGGAGCCAGACAAGCGTGCTGCCGTTAGGCAGCCGCCCCACACGCAGCCGGTGTCCAGTGCCAGCAGGTTGGGGCGTTGCAACAGCCCCAGCGTAGACCAGTGGCCAAACGCGATGGGGGTGTTGGCGCTGCGTCGGTGGGGTACATCAAACCACGGCATAAAACCGTCCGGTGCCGTGCCGGCGCTGTCTTTGCTGTCAAATTCCATCACGCCATCGGCACTGCAAAAGCGCAGCCGCGTCAGGGCATTCACCACCACGCGCCAGCGGTCGTGGTGTTGCCAGTCGTCACGCCAGTGATCCGGCTGGTTGCCGTACATGTGGCGTAGCCAGTGCGTGCAGTCGGCACTGCGCAGCAGGGCACCGACTTCTTCGGCCAGCGCCAGGGTTTGTGCGACGCTCCATTGCGGCAACACGCCTGCGTGTACCAGCAACCAGCCTTGGGTGTGCAGGGCCAAGGGGCGCTGGTGCAGCCAGTGCAGCAGTTCGTGGCGGTCGGGGGCCTGCAAGATGCTTTCCAGCGTGTCGCTGCGGTGCAAGGGGCGTACTCCGGCAGCCACGGCCAGCAAGTGCAGGTCGTGGTTGCCCAGCAGACACTGCGCGGAGGTGCCCAGTGCCATCAAACGGCGCAGCACCGCCAAGGAACCAGGGCCACGGTTGACCAAGTCGCCCAAGAGGTACAACGTGTCGCGGCTGGGCGAAAAATCGATGGTATCCAGCAGACGTTGCAGCGGTTGGTCGCAGCCTTGTACGTCGCCTATCAAGTAAGTTGCCATGCGGTAATTATGGGTGGTAATATACCCCCATCCCTATTTTTTGACGCAGGAGTCGCCAAATGAGCACTTTTGACCACGCCAGTTTGACCAAAGACATCAACCAAGCATTGGGCACGTTCCGCAAGGCGCAGTCCGAGACCATGCGCGGCTTTGCCCAGCTGGCCCAGGCTTCGATGGCCGCAGGTGCAGTGAGTGCGAAACACAAGGAGTTGACGGCATTGGCCATTGGTGTGACGCAGCGTTGCTCGGGTTGTATCGGGTTCCACACCAAGGCGTTGCACAAGCTGGGAGCTACCCGCGCTGAGTTGGAAGAAACGCTGGCGGTGTGCGTGTACATGGGCGGTGGCCCGGCTTTGATGTACGCCGCCGAAGCCATTGCGGCTTGGGATGCGCTGGAAAACGGCACCCCGACTTGACCCGGGCCCGATCAGCGGCTGCCGAGGTATTCGGCCACGGCAGCCATCTCGTCTTGGCTCATGGTGCGGGTGGTGGCGTGCATCTGGCCTTGGTCGTTGGTACGGCCACCTTGGGCAAATTGGCGCAGTTGTTCCAGCAGGTAGGTCGGTGACTGGCCTGCCAGCCGCGGCAAATGCGCTTGCCCCAGCGCCTGTGGCCCGTGGCACGAGGCGCAGGCCGGCACGCCAGTGGCCGGGTTGCCTGTGTGGTACAGGTATTGCCCCCGTGCCGCCAGTTGCAACTGTGTGCTGGGCGTGTGGGCGGTGCTTTGGCGCTCGTAGTACTGGCCCAAGGCCAGCATTTCGTCTGGGGTCAGTGGGTTGGCACTGTGTGCCATGGTGCTGCTGGTGCGCCGGTTGTGTTGAAACGCCGCCAACTGTTTGGCCAGGTATTCGGCGTTTTGGCCCGCTAAGCGAGGAAAGGCCAAATCCCGGTTTTGACCTTGTGGCCCGTGGCACACGGCGCAGCTTTGGGTAGCCGTGTGCTGTGCGCGGGCTGCGGCGTTGGAGTCGGCCATTTGCGCATGGGCGTACCCACCGGCCACCCCCATCAGCAGCGCAATGGTGGCCAGCCGTGACCGCCAGCCTGCCGCAAAGTGGCGGTGGTGCAAGTGGGGCATCAAAGACAAAGGCGACATGGCATTTCCTTCTGCTGGAGGTGGTGGTGGGGAGGTCAGTTCAGCAGCGCTTGTGCAAATTCGCTGGCGCTGAAGGTTTGCAGATCTTCGAGCTTTTCGCCCACACCAATGAAATACACCGGCACGCTGCGTTGTGTCTGCTGTGCCCACATGGCAATGGCGGCCAGCACGCCACCTTTGGCGGTGCCGTCGAGCTTGGTCACGATCAGCCCGGTCAGGTGCAAGGCTTCGTCAAAGGCCTTGACTTGGGCCAGCGCATTCTGGCCGGTGTTGCCATCGATGACGAGCAGCACTTCGTGTGGGGCGGTGGCATCGGCTTTTTGTACCACGCGTTTGACTTTTTTCAGTTCTTCCATCAGGTGCAACTGGGTGGGCAAGCGGCCTGCGGTGTCCACGATCACCACATCGCGGCCACGGGCACGGCCTGCGCACACGGCATCGTAGCTGACGGCGGCGGGGTCGCCACCTTCCTGACTGATGATGTCCACCGTGTTGCGGTCGGCCCAGACGTGCAGTTGCTCGCGTGCGGCGGCGCGGAAGGTGTCGGCGGCGGCCAGCAGCACGCTGGCCCCGGCGTTGGAAAGGTGGCAGGTGAGTTTGCCGATGGTGGTGGTCTTGCCCGCACCGTTGACCCCAGCCACCATCATCACCGTGGGGCCATCGGGCTGGCCGCCGATGGCCAAGGTTTTTTCCAGCGGTTGCAGCAGGTCGGTGATGGCTTCGGCTAGCAGGGTCTTGACCTGGGCAGGGTCGGTGGCTTTGGTGGCCTTGACGCGGCGTTTGAGGTCGTCGAGCAGAAACTGCGTGGCTTGCGTGCCGGTGTCGGCCAACAGCAGCGCGGTTTCGAGTTCTTCGTACAGCGCGTCGTCAATCTTGGTGCCGGTAAACACCACCGCAATGCTGGAGCCGGTTTTCTTCAAGCCTTGCTTGAGCCGGTTGAGCCAACCTGCGCGGGCGGGGGCTTCCGGCTTGTCGGTAGGCTGTACCACCGTCAGGCTGGTGCTGGCGGTATCTGGCGCGGTGGTGGGTGCCGCAGCGTCGGCAGAAGGGGCGGCTTCAGGAGCCGGGGTGCTGGAAAAGAATTTTTTCTTGAGGAAGCTGAACATAGGGCGTGTTTCTAGAATCAGAGGATTCTATGAAACCCTTGTTCCCCATGCTGTCTTTCATCTTACGTGGTGCCGCGTGGGCGTTGCCCGCTGTTGCGCTGGCCCAGGTGCCACCCCTCCCTGCCACTCCGCCGTTGGCTGCTGCTACCACGGTGGCACAGCCTTCCACCGTGGCCACGGCAGGTGTGCAGACCTTCCGCTTGGCCAATGGCATGACGCTGATGGTGCAGCCCGACCGGCGTGCCGCCACCGCCGTTCACATGCTGTGGGTGCGCGTGGGAGCGATGGACGAGGTGGACGGTACCTCGGGCGTGGCACACGTGCTGGAGCACATGATGTTCAAAGGCACGCCCAGCGTGCCGGAGGGCGAGTTCTCGCGCCGGGTGGCCGAACTGGGTGGGCGCGACAACGCCTTTACCAGCAACGACGTGACCGCTTACCACCAGCAAGTGCCCGCCGACCGGCTCGAAGCCGTGATGCGCCTGGAGGCCGACCGCTTTGCCCACAACCGCTGGCCCGACGACGCGTTCCGGCGCGAGATCGAGGTGATTAAAGAAGAACGCCGTCAGCGCGTGGAAGAATCGCCCCAGGCGCGCATGTTTGAGGCGTTTGAGGCCGCCGCTTACCAAGTGCATCCGTACCGCCGTCCCATCATCGGCTGGATGAGCGACTTGCACGCCATGACCCCGGACGATGTGCGCGATTTTTACCGCCGCTGGTACGTGCCCGCCAACGCCGCTGTGGTGGTGGTGGGTGATGTGGATGTGGCCCAGGTACGCCGTTGGGCCGAACGTCACTATGGACGCATTCCAGCCCGTGCGGTGCCCGCACGCAAGGCACAGCAGGAGCCGCCACAAGCCGGGCCGCGCCGCATTGAATACCGTGCCACCGTCAAGCAACCGCTGCTGGTGTTGGGCTACCCAGCGCCGCGCTTGCAGCATCCCACCGCCGATACCGTTGCCGACCAAGACGCGCTGGCGCTGGTGCTGCTGGCTGGGGTGTTGGATGGCCACAACGGTGCGCGCCTGTCTCGGGCGCTGGTGCGTGAACACAAGCTGGCCGACAGCGTACACGCCTCCTTCGGCTTGATGGGGCGTGGCCCGCAGCTGTTTACCCTGATGGCCGCCCCTGCCGAAGGGGTCGCCCCTGCCACGTTGGAAGCGGCCTTGCAAGCCGAAGTGCGCCGTATTGCACAAGAAGGTGTAAGTGCGGCTGAATTGGAGCGCGTCAAGAACCAGTGGAGCGCAGGCCAAGTGTTCCAGCGCGATTCCCTGTTTGCCCAAGCGCGCGAGCTGGGTCAGCACTGGGCGCTGGGTTGGCCGCTGGATGCCACCGACACCCTGCTGCGCCGCTTGCGTACCGTCACGCCCGAGCAGGTGCAGGCCGTGGCCGCACGCTACTTTGACGACCGCCAGCTCACCGCAGGTTGGTTGCTGCCTGAAGCCCCCGCTACCGACCGTACCACCGACACTGTCACGCCATGAACGTTCTACACCCTTACCAGCCCCTTCGATCGTGCATGCGTGGGCTGCGTGGCCCGTGGCAGCGCACGCTGGCCCGCGTGGCCTGTGGTGTGTTGGCCAGTTGGGGCCTGCTGGCCCAAGCGGGCCCGACCATCGAACGCTGGACACACGCCAACGGTGCCAAAATCGCCCATGTGGCCGCGCCCAACTTGCCCATGCTGGACATCCAGATCGACGTGGACGGCGGCGACCGGCGCGACCCTGCCGCGCAAGCCGGGTTGGCCAGCGTCACCGCTTGGTTGCTGGACAAAGGCACCCAAGCCACGCCCGGACATCCTGCGCTGGACGAAAACGCCACCGCTGAGGCTTGGGCCGATCTGGGCGCTGAATTCCAGGCCAGCACCAGTCCTGACCGTTTGACCGTGCGCCTGCGCACCCTGACGCAGCCTGACCTGCTGCAACGTGCCGTGGCACTGGCCGCGCGCCAGCTGGCCGCGCCTGCCTTTGACCCGGCCACTTGGGCGCGTGAGCGTGAACGCCTGATCGCCGCTTGGCAAGAAGCGCAGACCCGGCCCGAGACCCACGCTCAGCGCCGCTTCACTGCCGCCGTGTACGGCAACCATCCCTATGGCTACGAGCCCCGCCCCGAAACTTGGAACGCCATCGACAGCGCCGACCTGCACGCTTTCTACCGCCAACACGCCCGTCTGTGCGATGCCCGCGTCACGCTGGTGGGGGCCATCGACCGCACCCGTGCCGATGCGCTGGTGGCGCAGCTGCTGGCCGGGTGGCAGCCGCACGGTTGCCCCAGCTTGCCGGTGGTGCCCGAGGTGGCGGCCTTGACCGCAGCGCAAGACATTCGCCTGCCGTTTGCCTCGGCACAAGCCCATGTGTACGTGGGTCAGCCGGGCGTGGCCCGCTCCGACCCGGACTACTTTGCATTGTTAGTGGGTAACCACATTCTGGGTGGGGGGGGCTTTACCTCGCGCTTGATGAAAGAAATCCGCGAACGCCGTGGCCTGACCTACGGGGTCAGCAGTCACTTCACGCCTTACCGCCACGCGGGTGCGTTTGAAGTCGGTATGCAGACCCGGCCCGACCAAGCGGCGCAGGCCGTGGCCCTGATCCGGCAAGAGTTGCAGCGTTTTGTGCAAGACGGCCCGACCGAGGCCGAACTCAAGGCCGCCCAAGCGGCCCTCATCAACGGCTTTGCGCTGCGGCTGGACAGCAACCGCAAGCTGCTCGACAACGTGGCCAACATGGCTTGGCACGATTTGCCCGCCAATTACCTGGACACCTGGCCGCAACACATCGCCCGCGTGACGCAAGAGCAAGTGCGCCGGGCTTTCCAGCGCGTGCTACAACCCGACCGCATGGTCACGGTGGTGGTCGGAGGCACGCCTTGAACACGAAAATGAAAACCAAAACACCCCCCAAACCCCCGTCCCGCACCGCCGCCCCGGTGGGCGAAGTCCGCATCATCGGTGGCCAGTGGAAACGCAGCAAATTGCCGGTGCCACCCGTGCCCGGCCTGCGCCCCACGCCCGACCGTGTGCGTGAAACCCTGTTCAACTGGCTGGGGCAAGACCTGAGCGGCTGGCGCTGCGTCGATGCCTTTGCGGGCAGTGGCGCGTTGGGCTTCGAGGCCGCCTCACGCGGTGCCGCCGAGGTGCGCGTGTTCGAGCGCGACCGCGCCTTGGTGGCCGGTTTGCAGCGCAACGCACA
>JBLIZX010000226.1:0-2476 GCA_048860285.1 Macromonas sp.
GTGCGGTGCCAAAAAAACGTTCTACCACCGTAAGGCCTTTGGCCCGTGCCGCATTGGCGGTGCTGGTGGTGGGTTCCACGCCCAGACAAGGAATGCCATGTGCTGCCACGTATTGCAGCAGGTAGCCGTCGTTGGCAGCTATCTCCACCACTTGGCTCTGATGGTTCAGGCCCCAGCGTTGCACCATTTGGGTTACATAGGCTTGCGCATGTGTCAGCCAGCTGCTGGAGTACGAGCTGAAGTAAGCGTATTCGCTGTCAAACAATTCGTGCGCTTGGGCAAAATCTTCGGTTTGCACCAGCCAGCATTCTGTACACACCAACACGCGCAACGGGTACCAACGCTCTGGGGCATGCAGATCGCTGGCATTTAAATAAGCGTTGGAAGGCGGTGCGGTGCCCAGATCGGCGAGTGACAGGTGGACTGGGGAGGCACAGTGCCGACATTTCATCATGGCATTTCCACTCAAAGGTACACGCCGCTAAAGCTGGCATCCAGCATGGGATGCGCCGCGTCGCGTGGTGACAAATCGGCAATCGGTAGCGGCCACGCAATGTCCAAGCGTGGATCGCGCACATTCAAGGCGGCCTCGCAGGTGGGGGTGTAGGGCGCTGAATGCAGGTACAGCAGTTCGGCACCGTCTTCCAAAGCTTGAAACCCGTGGGCACAGCCCGGTGGAATTAAAAACGCCGTGTGGTTGGAGGCCGACAATTCTTGTGCGTGCCATTGCAAAAAAGTCGGTGAGTTGGCGCGCACATCCACCACCACATCCCACACAGCGCCGTGCAGGCAAGTGACCAGTTTGGCTTCTGCCGCAGGCGGGCATTGGTAATGTAAGCCACGCACCATCCCACGCTGTGCAGTGTGGGTGTGGTTGATTTGTGCGATCGGCCAGTGCCAGCCTGCACTGGCCAGCTCCTCGGCACAAAACAGCCGGGCCAAGAAGCCCCGCGTATCGCGCAGTGGTTGGCGCTCAATGGTGACCAGCCCGTGCAGCGGGGTGGAGGAGAGGGTGAATCGGCCCATGTGTCAGGTGTCAGAGGCGAGGTAATGGTCTATGTCGGCCAAACACAAGGCACGCGCATCGGCACCTTGGTGCAAGGCGCTGTACCACCCTGTGGTGCGTGCAATGGCGGTGGCCAGCGACCAGCGCGGACGCACGCCCAGCACCTGGTGGGCATGTGCTGTTTCCAGGGCCAGCGATTGGGCTTCGTGTGGCCCGTGTTCCGAGGTGCGGTACACCACCTGGGCTTGTGGGTAAGCGATTCGCGCTTGTTCGATGACTTGCCGCACCGTGGCGGCCTCGTGTGGCCATGGGCCAAAATTGTAGGCACCTGCCATTTGTGGTTGTTGCCACAACACTTCAGCCAGCCGCAGGTAAGCCGCCAGTGGTTCCAATACGTGCTGCCAAGGGCGGGTGGCCTGGGGGTGGCGAATGTGCAATGCCCCACCGTGTTCCCAAGCACGTATGGCATCGGGCAACAGCCGGTCTTGTGACCAGTCGCCACCGCCGATCACGTTGCCCGCCCGAGCCGTGGCCACCGCCACACCTTGCGCGGTCAGGAAGGCCGAGCGGTAGCTGGCCGTGACCAGTTCGGTCGCGGCTTTGCTGGCGCTGTAAGGATCGTGCCCGCCCAGTGCATCGGTTTCGCGGTACGGGTAGGCCCATTCTTGGTTGCGGTACACCTTGTCGGTAGTCACGACCACCGCCACCCGTACGCTGGGCAATTCGCGCAAGGCATCCAGCACATGGGCGGTGCCCATGACGTTGGTGTTGAAGGTTTCCAGCGGTTGGGCGTAACTGGGGCGCACCAGTGCTTGGGCCGCCAAGTGCAACACCACCTCGGGTTGCGTCTGCCGCACAATGGCCGCTACCGATGCCGCGTCCCGTATGTCGCACAAATGGCTGTCTATGTGCTGTTCGGCTTGCGTCAGCGTGAACAGTGCCGGGGCCGTGGCAGGGGGCAGGGCAATGCCGGTTACGTGCGCGCCCAGCCGTTGCAACCACAATGCCAGCCAAGTGCCTTTGAAGCCGGTGTGGCCTGTGAGTAGCACGCGTTTGTTGCGCCAGAAACCCGGATCGGGCAGAGATGAGGTGTTCATCACCACCGCTTCCAGGGGGCTTTGCCGCTGTTCCACAGATCCTCCAGCAGATTCTTTTCTCGCAAGGTATCCATAGGCTGCCAAAAGCCCGAATGCTCGAAAGCGCGCAATTCACCTTGGGCGGCGAGTGTGGCCATGGGTTCCATTTCCCAACTGGTGTGGTCACCTTCAATGGTGTGAATCACTTGGGGAGACAACACAAAAAACCCCCCGTTGATCCAACTGCCATCGCCACGCGGTTTCTCGGTAAAGCCGCGCACGGTATCGCCATCGCGCTCCAGCAAACCAAAACGGCCCGGTGGCAGTACCGCCGTGACCGTGGCCTGCTTGCCGTGCTGCTGGTGAAACCGGATGCTGGCACCAATGTCTACGT
>JBLIZX010000227.1:0-6086 GCA_048860285.1 Macromonas sp.
CCAAGTGCTGCACCGCTTCCAACACCACCTCATCCAACTCGGTGCCCGCCACATCGTCGGGCAAATGGGCGTGGTGTTTGAGCAGCGCACGCGCGGTGTCGATGGCGGTGGCGGCATCGTGTTGTTGGCGTGCCAGTTGCAGTTTGAGGCGGGTGGTGAGGATGCGGCGCGCAGCACCCGGTGTCAAGGCTTCCAAGCGGTAGTGGGCGGCTTCGGTATCGCGGTCGTCCAAAGCCCAATGCACCGCACGCAGTTGCACCGCCTCCCACATGGGGTTTTCCACGGTCAGGCTCAAGCGTTGGCTCAGGTCTTGCAACCATTGGTCACGCTGCACGGTATCGCCCAAGCTGTGCGCGCTTTCGGCGGCCAACCACTGGGCCAGCGCCAAGGCTTGTTCGCGCTGGGCAAATGCGGGCTGGGCTTGCATGGTGTGCAGTTGTTGCATGGCGTGCTGGGCGGCGGTATTGGCGCGCTTAAAGCGCCCCGCCATGTGCAGGGCCCATGCGTCCAGCACCGCACCTACGGCAGCACGCTCACGCTGCAAAGCACGCCAGCGTCGCGCCTGTTCGGGCAACAAGCGCAACAGGGCCGCACCGCGCAATGCGGCGTAAAACAGGCCAAACAGCAACAACAGCCCAAACAGCGCCAAGTTGAAGGAAATGTCGATGCGGTGCGGAGGCCAAAACAGCGTCACGCTGGCGTGGTTTTGCCCGGTCAGCAAGGCCAGTGCCACCGCCACCGCCGCCAGCGCGAGCCAGCCAAAAATACCTTTCATGCCATGTGCTCCAGTGCGTTAACGGCTGGTGATGACGGCGGACAGCGCACCCAGCGTTTCATCGGGCCGGGGTTGGGTGGCTTGTTTCAGGTCTTGCTGTAACCGTGCCAAGGCGGCCCGGGCCTGCACCGTGGGTTTGGCGTGAAGGTCAAAGTAGCGTTGCAGCAGCGCATCGATGGCCTGCAAATCGGCACGCACGGCCTGGGTTTGGCGCGACAGCAGTGCCAGCCGGGTGTTGAGCAGTTTGAGCTTGAGGTTTTCGCGCAAAAAGAAACTTTGTTCTGGGGCCAACAGGACGGCCTCGGGATGGTCGATGCGGCTAACACGCACCAACTGACCCGTGCGCTGCTGCACCGCATCGAGCCACGGTTGCGCCCACACCAAGGCCACTTGGCTGTATTGCGCCCACCACTGCGACAGTACCGACGCAGCATCGGTTTCCGAGGTGCTCGACGCGTACACCGAAGCGGGTTTGGCCGGGCCCGTGGCGGGCGTTGCCGCCGCAGGTGCCACATCAACCTGTGCAGCAGCAAGGCCGTTGATGAGCGGCAATTCGTCGATCTGGCGCACCAGCGCGTCAATGCGCTCGGCCAACACCGGCAAGTCCACCAGCGCAGCGGTTTGCAAGCGTTCAATGTCGCGCACAATGGCTTTTTGCACCGGATTGAGGCGCGGCTGCGCGCTGCGCGCAATGCGCTGGTCGGCGGCTTGCAGGGCCGATATGAGCGGCTGGATACTGCCGGTAAGCTGGCTTTGCTGTTGCGCCAATTGCAGGGTGGACTCCAAGTCCTGCACCAAGCTGTCGTCGCGCGAACGCGACAGACTTTGCATCAGCTCCTCAAGCTGGCTGCGTTGCAAAGTCACCTCAGAGAGCTTGACCTCGGCCACACCCAAGCGGGCCTGCATGTCTTGCGTCAAGGCTTGGGCTTGTGCGGCCACCGCGCGCGCTGCGCTGGCCTGGGCCAACGTATCGGTGCTGCGCCGCGCCAATTCCTGCTGGGCTTGGTCAAGCTTGTTCCACAGGCTCACACTCACGGCCAACGCGCCAGCGGCAGCGCCCAGCGCCAGCCACGCCACCACCGTGCCGGTGCGACGCGCAGACGAGGCCACCGGAGCGGCAGCGGGTGGCGAAGCCGCAGAAGCTGCATCAACCGGAGGCAATACCGCAGAAGGTTCAGAAACAGAGGAAGCCATAAGCAATCAGGACAACAATTCTTCAAGGCAACGCCGCACGTCTGGCCACGCCGGGCGGCTGGTGTGTACCACACCTACACCCAATGCCCGGGCCGTTTGGGCTATGCGGGGGTGGGTGGCCAGCACGCGCATGTGCGCCCATGACGCGGCACCAGGCAGCAAGGCCACCAAATGCGCCAGCGCTTCGGAACTGCTCAGCAGCCATACGCTGCCATCTTGCAGCGCCTGCTGTGCTTGGGCGCAGCGGGTAGCATCCCACACTGGAGGGCGGCGCTGGTAGGCCACACCATACACCACCTGCCCGCCCTGCGCCTGACAATGTTGGGCCAACCAATCGCGGCCCTGGCCTTGTGGGACATCGGTGCTCGCAGCAGGTGACGCACCAACAGTGGCCTGCGACAAGCCGCGCACCAGCAACAACCTATGACCAGACTGCACTTGGGGTGCCACCTGCGCCCACAGGGCTTCGGAGTCAAATTGGGCAGCATCGCTGGCTGGGGCATCGATGGCCGACAACGGCACGCCCGCAACCTGCAACGCCCGCGCGGTGCCCGGCCCCGGTGCCCACGCGCGCACATCCGCTGGCCACGCCTGTGCGGGCGGCTGGGCCACATCAGCCCAAAAACCACGCACCGCCTGCGGGCTGACGAACATGGCAGCGGCGTAAGCACCTTGGTACAGCTCGGTACGGCGTTGCGCCAGTGCGGCCCCATCGGGCGCAGGGCCAATGTCGATCAACGGCCACGCCTGCGCCTCCCAACCGGCGGTTTGCAGCCATTGCACCCACTGCGCAGCCTCGTGCGCGGGGCGCGTGACGATGATGCGCGGCGCACGCACAGGCTGCGTCATGCGGCCAACGCAGCAGGTTGTGCCCCTTGGGCGCGCAACAGATCGGCGGCTTGCTGGCCCAAAGCTTCAGCCTCGGCCAATGAAGCCACAACGCCCGCCACGTGTACCTGCACCAGCGGCAAATGACCTTCCACATCGCCCCACGCGGCACGCAGTTGCAGTTGCGCACCACCGTCGGCCCACGTGGCAAACGCGGCCAAGGGCATGGAACAGCTCCCCCCCATGGCGCGCGAGACGGTGCGCTCTGCGGCCACCGCCAACCAAGTGGGCATGTGCGCCAGCGGGGCCAACAGATCTTGCACGTCGTGGCGCTGGTGGCGGATTTCAATGCCCAGCGCGCCTTGCCCAGCGGCGGGCAACATTTCGTCGGGCGAGAACACGTGCCGGATGCGCTGCGCCAGCCCCAGGCGCTTGAGGCCCGCCGCCGCCAGCACAATGGCGTGGTACTGGCCATCGTCAAGCTTGCGCAAGCGGGTGTCCAGGTTGCCGCGCAGCGGTTCAATGCGCACATCATCGCGGCCCAAGGCTTGCAAAGTGGCGCGCAGCAGCACCACACGGCGCAAGCTGGAGGTGCCCACCACCGCTTGCGGTGGCAAATCGGCCAACCCAGCACAATGCGGCGATACCCACGCATCGCGCGGGTCTTCGCGCTCCAGCACGCAGGCCAGCACAAAGCCGTCGGGCAGCTCCATCGGCACGTCCTTGAGGGAATGCACCGCCAGATCGGCACGGCCTTGCTCCAGCGCCACTTCCAGTTCTTTGACGAACAAGCCCTTGCCGCCCACCTTGCTGAGGGCACGGTCGAGGATTTGGTCGCCTTGTGTGGTCATGCCCAGCAAGTCCACACGCGCACCACGCTGCGCCAGCAAGGCCTGCACATGTTCGGCCTGCCACAAGGCCAAGCGGCTTTCGCGCGTAGCAATCGTCAAATGGGGGGAAGATACAGAATCGGACACAGCACAACAGCCCTGCAAAACAACACCAAAGGCCGGTGGGAACCAACGCCCGGCCACGGCCTGCCAAGCGGGGATGCTAGCACGCAAGCGCGACAGCGCGGTGCGGCTGGTGTGCCGCCCAAGCGGCGCGCACCACCGCCAACTGGCGGCGCGATACGGGCAACCACTCGGGCACCCCCTGCAAACGCACGCACCAGCCCGCACCAACACCCTCGCCCACCGGACAACGCTCCAAGGCTTGCAGGCGGTGGCGAGCCACCAATGTGTTGCGGTGGGTACGCAGCCACAGCTCGGGGTGGCGGCGTTCCAGTTCACACAAACTGCCATCGTACAAGTAGATGCGCTGCGCGGTGCGCACGGTCACGTATTTGAGTTCGGCCTTGAGGTACACCACGTCCGCAACAGGCACGCATTCGGTGCGGCGACGGTGGTGGATGGGCAGGTAATCGCCACCCACTGGCCCATCACCAGCCCCAGACGAACCAGTGGCACACGCCACATCCATCCGCGTGTTGCGCTCCCCTGAGAGCCAGCCCTCAGCATCGTCCAGTGCCCATACATTCAACATCATGCCGCGCTTGCCTCTTGTTGCCGGTGTTACCGCAGAATACAACCTGTCCGCTGCGGCCCGATAAAATCAGCACCACTTTCTGTCACTTCTTTCAGCGGGCATCTTGCCCCAGTTTGTACGCCATGTCCACCAACCAACTCGACACCAAATCCCAAGCCTGGTCGGCGCTTTTTTCGGAACCCATGAGCGAGTTGGTCAAACGCTACACCGCCAGCGTGTTTTTTGACAAGCGCCTGTGGCAAGCCGACATCGCTGGCAGTCTGGCCCACGCCGACATGCTGGCCGCGCAAGGCATCATCAGCGCCGACGACCTGGCCGCCATCCAGCGCGGCATGGCGCAGATCACGCAAGAGATCGAATCCGGTGCCTTCGAATGGAAGCTGGATCTGGAAGACGTACACCTCAACATCGAGGCGCGCCTGACCCAGTTGGTGGGCGATGCGGGCAAACGCCTGCACACGGGCCGCAGCCGCAACGACCAAGTGGCCACCGACGTGCGCCTGTGGCTGCGGGGCGAGATCGACACCATCAGCGGCTTGCTGACCGAACTGCAACAGGCGCTGGTGGATATTGCGGCCGCCAACGTAGATGTGATTCTGCCCGGCTTTACCCACCTGCAAGTGGCGCAACCCGTGAGCTTTGGCCACCACCTGCTGGCCTATGTGGAAATGTTTGCCCGCGATGCCGAACGCATGGCCGACGTGCGCCGCCGCACCAACCGCCTGCCACTGGGCAGCGCAGCGCTGGCAGGCACCACCTACCCGCTGGACCGCGCCCGTGTGGCACGCACGTTGGGCATGGTCAACGAGGCGGGCGAAGCGCAAGTGTGCCAAAACAGCCTGGACGCGGTGAGTGACCGTGACTTTGCCATCGAATTCACCGCTGCCGCCAGCCTGTGCATGGTACACATCAGCCGCCTGAGCGAAGAATTGATCGTGTGGATGAGCCAGAACTTTGGCTTCATCCGCATTGCCGACCGATTCACCACCGGCAGCTCCATCATGCCGCAGAAGAAAAACCCCGACGTGCCCGAACTGGCGCGCGGCAAAACAGGCCGCGTGGTGGGCCACTTGATGGGCCTCATCACGCTGATGAAAGGCCAGCCGTTGGCTTACAACAAAGACAACCAGGAAGACAAAGAGCCGCTGTTCGACACCGTGGACACGCTCAAGGACACGCTGCGCATCTTTGCCGAAATGATTGGTGGACAACTCAATCCCGCCACCGGCCAGAAAGAAGGCGGCCTGAGCGTCAACCCCCAGGCGATGGAAGACGCTGCCAAGAAGGGCTACGCCACCGCCACCGACTTGGCCGACTACTTGGTGAAGAAGGGCGTGCCCTTCCGCGACGCGCACGAAACCGTGGCCCACGCCGTCAAAACCGCACAAGCGCACTTGGTGGATCTGTCGGAACTGCCGCTGGAAGTGCTGCAAGGTTTCCACGCCTCCATCGACAAAGACGTGTACGACTGCCTGAGCCTGCGCGGCAGCTTGAACGCCCGCAACACACTGGGCGGTACCGCACCGGCACAAGTGCGGGCCCAAATCGAACGCCACCGCGCGCGCCTGAACTGACGCAATGCCCAAGCGCAGGCCGTTGCCGTCAAAAGTGACCCACCGGACTGCCGCCACGGTGGCACTGCTGTGTGCCGCCGTGTGGCCCACAGCATGGGGCGCTGACGCTGAAACAGCGGCCCCAGAGTCTGCGGTTGAGCTTGCCACCCCAGCAACTTCTGCCAGCC
>JBLIZX010000228.1:0-3961 GCA_048860285.1 Macromonas sp.
CGTTGGTGGAATCGACCCGTGGCCCTGGTGGCGGGTACACCTTGGCGCGCAAGGCCACCGACATCACCATCGCCGACATCATCCTGTCGGTGGACGAGCCGATTGACGCTACCCAGTGCGCTGGCAAAGAAAACTGCTTGGGCGAGGGCAGCCGTTGCATGACGCATGAACTCTGGGCCGCGCTCAACGCCAAGATGGTCGATTTTCTGGCCTCCATCAGCCTGCAAAAACTGGTAGACGACCAGTTGGCCAAGGGCGTGGTGGTGGACGATGTGCCCCTCATCAAGCGCGCCATTTCCTCGGCACCGGTGGTCAAACCCATCCGCGTGAATGCGCCCAACTCGGTGTTTGCCCTCGGCGCGGTGGCCGCAAAGTAAACCTGGGCGGCGCACACAGCACCGTTTTTCACCTGTTTGTCACAGTCAACCCTGTTTTTCACTTCCGCCATGAGCACCACCCCGCATTTCCCCATCTACATGGACTACAGCGCCACCAACCCGTGCGACCCGCGCGTGGTGGATCAAATGGTGCCGTGGTTGTACGAACATTTTGGAAACCCCGCCTCGCGCAGCCACGCTTGGGGCTGGGAGGCCGAAGCCGCTGTTGAAAAGGCCCGCGCCCAAGTGGCCGATCTGATCGGGGCCGACCCGCGCGAGATCGTCTGGACCAGCGGTGCGACCGAGTCCAACAACCTGGCCCTCAAAGGCGCTGCCCACTTCTACAAAGGCAAGGGCAAGCACATCATCACGGTCAAGACCGAACACAAGGCCGTGCTCGACACCTGCCGCGAACTCGAACGCCAAGGTTTTGAAGTGACCTACATGGACGTGCAGCCCGATGGTTTGCTGGATCTGGCAGCCTTCCAGGCCGCGATCCGCCCCGACACCATTTTGGCCAGCGTCATGTTCGTCAACAACGAAATCGGCGTGATCCAGGACGTGGCCGCCATTGGCCGCATCTGCCGCGAAAAAGGCGTGATCTTCCACGTTGATGCCGCCCAGGCCACAGGCCGCGTTCACATCAATTTGGCCGAGTTGCCCATCGATTTGATGAGCCTGACCGGCCACAAAACCTATGGCCCCAAGGGCATTGGCGCGTTGTTTGTGCGCCGCAAGCCGCGCATCCGCTTGGAAGCGCAAATGCACGGCGGTGGCCACGAGCGCGGCATGCGCTCCGGCACCTTGCCCACCCACCAGTGCGTGGGCATGGGCGCGGCCTACGCCTTGGCCAAGGCCGAGATGGACAGCGAATTGCCGCGCATCCAAGCCTTGCACGACCGCTTGGTGGCGGGCCTGACCAGTATGGAAGAGGTCTTCGTCAACGGCCACTTGACCCAGCGCGTGCCGCACAACCTCAACATCAGCTTCAACTACGTGGAGGGCGAATCGCTCATCATGGGCATCAAAGGTTTGGCCGTGTCGTCGGGTTCGGCCTGTACCTCGGCCAGCTTGGAGCCCAGCTACGTGCTGCGCGCCTTGGGCCGCAGCGACGAGTTGGCCCACAGCAGCTTGCGCATCACCATTGGCCGCTGGACCACCGAAGCCGATATCGACTACGCCATCGAAACCATCCGCGCCAACGTGGCCAAATTGCGCGACCTCTCCCCGTTGTGGGACATGTACAAGGACGGCATCGACCTGTCCACCATCCAGTGGGCGGCGCACTGAGCGCCCGGTTTTTCCAACATTCTTGCAGGAGCACACAACATGGCTTACTCAGACAAAGTGGTTGACCACTACGAACACCCCCGCAACGTGGGCACTTTTGACAAGGGCGACGACAGCGTGGGCACCGGTATGGTGGGCGCGCCCGCTTGTGGTGACGTGATGAAGTTGCAAATCAAGGTCAACCCGCAAACTGGCGTGATCGAAGATGCACGCTTTAAAACCTACGGCTGCGGCTCGGCCATCGCGTCCAGCTCGCTGGTGACCGAATGGGTCAAGGGCAAGACGCTGGACGAAGCGGCCCAGATCAAGAACAGCCAGATTGCCGAAGAGCTGGCGCTGCCGCCCGTCAAGATTCACTGCTCCATCTTGGCCGAAGATGCCATCAAGGCCGCCGTGAACGATTACAAGCAAAAGCACACCGCTGCCTGAAACCCTCCCTTTTTCTGCTGCGCCCACCATGTCCGTCACCATTTCTGAAGCCGCCGCCAAGCACGTCACCAAATACCTCAGCCGCCGTGGCAAGGGCGTGGGGGTGCGTTTGGGTGTCAAAACCACCGGCTGCTCTGGCTTGGCCTACAAGCTGGAGTACGCCGACGACATTGCGCCCGAGGACGTGGTGTTCGAGGACAAGGGCGTGAAAGTGCTGGTGGATCCCAAAAGCCTCGCGTACCTGGACGGCACCCAGCTCGACTTTGTGCGCGAAGGTTTGAACGAAGGCTTCAAGTTCCACAACCCCAACGAGCGCGACAAGTGCGGTTGTGGTGAATCCTTCCGTGTCTAAGGGCTTGGCCTGTGCTGAACCTGCAAGACGACGATTTCAAGCTGTTGGGTCTGCCGCGCGCCTTTGCGCTGGACCGCGACGCGCTGGACGCGCAGTGGAAGCGTCTGCAACGCGAGGCGCACCCCGACCGCTTTAGCAGCCAAGGCACGGCGGCGCAGCGCGTCGCCATGCAATGGTCGGTGCGCATCAACGAGGCCTACCAGCGTCTCAAAGATCCACTCAAGCGCGCCGCCTACTGGTGCGAGCTGCACGGTGCGCCTATCCAGGCCCACAGCAACACCGCCATGCCCGCGGTGTTTTTGATGCAGCAGATGGAATGGCGCGAGGCGCTGGACGAAGCCCACACCGAAGACGCGCTCGAAGCCCTGTTGCGCGACACCCGTGCCACGCGCCAGACCCTGCTGGACGAGTTGGCCCACACCATCGACCAACGCCAGGACGCGCCCGCCGCAGCCCAGCAAGTGCGCGCCCTGATGTTCGTCGAGCGTTTCGCCGACGAAGTGCGCCAACGGCTGGAACGCCTCGACCCCTGATAGGATTGCTCCCCCATGGCACTGTTACAAATTTCCGAGCCCGGACAAGCCCCGGACCCGCACCAGCGGCGCATTGCTGTTGGTATTGATTTGGGCACCACCCATTCGCTGGTGGCGGCGTTGCGCCACGGTGTGGCCGAATGCCTGCCCGACGAACAGGGCCGCGTCATTCTGCCCAGCGTGGTGCGCTACCTGCCACAGGGCAGTGGCTCGGGGCGGCAAATTGGTTGGGACGCGCTGGCCGTCCAAGTGGATGACCCCGCCAATACCATCAGCTCGGTCAAGCGGTTGATGGGCCGACAACTGGCCGATGTGGTCAACGCGGGCCAGTTGCCGTACACCGTGGTGGAAGCGCCCGGTATGGCGGCGGTGCGCACCGTGGCAGGTGACAAATCGCCGGTCGAAGTCAGCGCCGAAATTTTGGCCACGCTGCGTTTCCGCGCCGAAGACAGTTTTGACGATGAGCTGTACGGTGCTGTCATCACCGTGCCGGCTTATTTTGACGACGCACAGCGCCAAGCCACCAAGGACGCGGCCCAAATGGCGGGGCTCAACGTCCTGCGCCTGATCAACGAACCCACCGCTGCCGCCATTGCCTACGGTTTGGACCAGGGTGCCGAAGGCGTGTACGCCGTGTACGACCTGGGCGGCGGCACCTTCGATGTGTCCATCCTGCGCTTGACCCGTGGCGTGTTTGAAGTCATGGCCACCGGCGGTGATTCCGCCCTGGGCGGTGACGACTATGACCGCGCCTTGGCCGACTGGGTGTTGCAACAAACCGGTGCGTCGCTGCACGTGGCCGACCTGCCAGCGGGCGAGCGCGCGCACCTGCAAGCCGAAGCCCGCCGCGTCAAAGAAGCCTTGTCGGCCCACGCCGAGGATGGTCAGGCGGTGGTGTTGTGCACCACCGTGCAAGGCCAGGTCTTGCAGCAGGCCGTCACGCACGCCGACTTTGCCACCGCTACCGCCGCGTTGACCCA
>JBLIZX010000229.1:0-8319 GCA_048860285.1 Macromonas sp.
TTTGCGCAATGCTCTTGCCGGTGGGGTCCTGGTCGGACACCTTGCTCATGGCCACAAACCACTGGTCGGTCAACATGGGCTCGACCACCTGGCCGGTGCGGGTGCAAATCGGCACCATGAGCTTGTGCTTCTTCACCTCGACCAGCGCACCGATGGCTTCGAGGTCGGCCACCACAGCTTTGCGGGCCACGAAGCGGTCCATGCCGCGGTACTTGGCCGGCGCGTTCTCGTTGATGGTGGCTTGCAGCGTCAGCACCACGATCATGGGCAGCTTGTGGCGCTGGCCCACGGCGTAGTCGTTCTGGTCGTGCGCAGGCGTCACCTTCACAACGCCCGTGCCGAATTCCTTGTCCACGTACTCGTCGGCAATCACCGGGATCTGACGGTCACACAGCGGCAGGTTGACCATCTTGCCGATGAGGTGCGTGTAACGCGCGTCCTCCGGGTGCACCATCAGCGCCACGTCGCCCAGCATGGTCTCAGGCCGGGTGGTGGCTACCGTCAGGCTGCCCGATCCATCGGCCAGGGGGTAGGCGATGTGCCACAGCGAGCCGTCTTTTTCCTCGCTCTCCACTTCTAGGTCAGACACGGCGGACTGCAGCTTCGGGTCCCAGTTCACCAGGCGCTTGCCGCGGTAGATCAGGCCCTGCTCGTACAGCTTCACGAAGGTGTCGGTCACAACGGCGCTCAGCTTGTCGTCCATGGTGAAGTATTCGCGGCTCCAGTCCACGCTGTCGCCCATGCGGCGCATTTGTTGCGTGATGGTGTTGCCGGATTGTTCTTTCCATTCCCACACTTTGGCCACGAAATTTTTGCGGGCTTCGGCGGGGGTGGGGCCCATGTCGTGGCGGCTGATGCCTTGACCTTGCAACTGGCGTTCCACCACGATTTGGGTGGCAATGCCGGCGTGGTCGGTGCCCGGAATCCAGACGGTGTTGTGGCCCAGCATGCGGTGGTAGCGCGTCAGGCTGTCCATGATGGTCTGGTTGAACGCGTGGCCCATGTGCAGCGTGCCAGTGACGTTGGGCGGCGGCAGTTGGATGGCAAACGAGGGCGCGTCCACATTGGCCACGCCCGTGCCCCGAAAGCCTGCGGCACCGTAGCCACGGCGTTCCCATTCGGGGCCCCAGTGGGCTTCCAGCGCGGCGGGCTCAAAGGATTTGGACAGGGATTGCAGGCCGGGTTGGGCAACGGTGTCGGTCATGGTGTGTGCGGCAAAGCTGAAGGGCAAAACGTTCGATTTTACGGGGTGGTGGCGCACGGCCAGCGTGCCCATTCTGGCCCCAGCGGAGCGTGCAGGTGCAAGGGCTGGCCGGTGACGGGGTGGGGCAGTGTGAGCGTGCTGGCGTGCAGCCACAGCCGTTGCAGGCCCAGCCACGCGGCCAACTGGCGGTTGAGTGGCCCTTTGCCGTGGGTGGCATCGCCAATGATGGGGTGGGCGATGTGCTTCATGTGGCGGCGCAGTTGGTGCCGTCGGCCTGTGTGGGGTTGCAGTTCGATCAGGGCGCAGCGGGTGGTGGCAAAGTCGCCTTGGGGCAGCGGCAGTTCGCAGCGCGCCAAGGTGCGGTAGTGCGTCAGTGCGTCTTGGATTTCCTCACGCTGGTGGCGCATGTCGTCGGGCATGCGCTTGAGCGGGTGGTCGATCACGCCCGCCTCGGCGGGCCAGCCGCGCACGATGGCGTGGTAGGTTTTTTGCAGGTCGGTGCCGTGTTCGAACGCTTGGGCCAGTGTGTGGGCGGTGTCGGCATTGAGCGCAAACAGCAGCACGCCGCTGGTGCCTTTGTCGAGCCGGTGCGCAGGCCACACGGGCTGCCCGATCTGGTCGCGCAGCAGCTGTACCGCAAAACGGGTCTCGCCAGCGTCCAGGCCGGTGCGGTGTACCAGCAGGCCCGGCGGCTTGGCGATGGATACCAGATAATCGTCGCGATAAAGGATGGTCAGCATGTTGTTTGTATTGTCACCGGCCAAGGCGCTGGATTACGAAACGCCCCCCATTACCACCACCCACACCCAGCCGCTGTTTGTGCCGCAGGCTTGCGAATTGATCGAGGTGCTGCGCGGCAAGTCGTTGCAGGAAGTGGCATCCCTGATGGACTTGAGCGACCCGCTGGCTGCCCTGAACGTGGCCCGCTACCAGGCGTGGCAGCCGGTGTTTACGCCCGAGAACGCCAAGCAGGCGGTGCTGGCCTTCAATGGCGATGTGTACGATGGCCTGAGCGCCAAAACCTTGTCCGAGGCCGATCTGGCGTGGTTGCAGGCGCACTTGTGCATCCTGAGCGGCTTGTATGGCGTGTTGCGCCCGCTGGATCTGATGCAGCCGTACCGGCTGGAAATGGGCACCCGTTTGGAGACAGCACATGGCAAGAACCTGTACCAGTTCTGGGGCGACCGGATGGCCGATTACCTGAACCAGCGCAGCGCCGTTCAGCCTGAGCCGGTGCTGGTCAACCTGGCCAGCGAGGAATACTTCAAGGCCGTCAACCGCAAGGTGCTCCACGCCCGCGTGGTGACGTGCGTGTTCGAGGAGCTCAAAGCCGGGCGGTACAAAATCGTCAGCTTCATGGCCAAGCGTGCGCGGGGGCTGATGATGCGTTATGCCGTACAGCAACGCGCCCGTACGGTGGCCGACCTCCAAGGTTTTGCCGCCGAAGGTTACCAATACGTGCCCGCTGCGTCTGAGCCGGACCGGCTGGTGTTTCGCCGTGATGCGCGGCCCGCTTGAACAGCACCTGTTTCATTTTTCACTGTTTTTTGACCATGGCCCAAACCATCACCCCCGAACTTAAAAGCTGGATCGTGACCCAAACCGAGGCTGGTTGTTCACAAGCAGCCTTGTTGCAAGCCATGTGCCAAGCCGGTTGGCAAGAAAACGTGGCGCTGGACGCGCTCGTGGTGACGTTGCACGAGCATCTGGCCCAGCACACGCCGCAAGCGGTGTCGGCGTTGTCGGCGGAAGTGCGGCAACAAGCACAGGCCTTGGTGCAGCAACAAGCGGGAGTTGCCACCACAACGGCAACGGTGGTGGGGGTTGGGCGTTTGCCTGGGGTTACTTTTCCGCAGCCGGATTTGAGCACTTCGGCCCGCGAGTTGGACTTGGGGGATCGCGTGGTGCAAGTCTGGATGCACCTGCGCAAGCCCCATCTGGCGGTGTTTGGGCAGTTCTTGTCACCGCAAGAGTGCCATGCCTTGATCGAGGCGGCCAAACCCCGTATGCACCGTTCGTTGACGGTAGAAACCCAGACGGGCGGCGAGGCCGTCAACGCCGACCGCACCAGCGACGGCATGTTCTTTCGCCGGGGCGAGAACGACACCATCGCGCGGATTGAGGCGCGCATTGCCCGTTTGTTGCAGTGGCCCGTGGACAATGGCGAGGGCATCCAAGTGTTGCATTACCGCCCCGGTGCCGAATACAAGCCGCACTACGACTATTTTGACCCCGACCAGCCCGGCACCGCCCGCATTGTTGAACGTGGTGGCCAGCGTGTGGGCACGTTGGTGATGTACCTGAACGATCCTGCCCGTGGTGGGGGCACCACCTTCCCCGATATTGGATTGGAAGTGGCCCCGCAGCGTGGCACCGCCGTCTATTTTGGTTACGAACGCCCGCACCCTTCCACCCAGACCCTGCACGGTGGCGCGCCGGTGCTGGAAGGTGAGAAATGGGTTGCCACCAAATGGCTGCGCGAACGTGCCTTTGTTTGAATTTGACCGCCATGACACCACAACCCGAACATTCCCCGCTGGGCAAAACCAGCACCTATGCCGACGGGTACGATCCGACCCTGTTGTTTCCCCTGCCGCGTGCGCCCAAGCGCGCCGAGCTGGGCCTGAGCGGTACCACGTTGCCTTTCATGGGCGCTGACTGGTGGACGGCCTACGAGTTGAGTTGGCTTAACCCACGCGGCAAGCCCCAGGTGGCGTTGGCGCACATCATGGTGCCGAGTGAAACGCCACACATCATCGAAAGCAAATCGTTCAAGCTGTACCTCAACAGCTTTAACAACAGCGTGTTTGAGAGTGCGCAGGCCGTCCAAGAGCGTTTGCGCGCCGATGTGAGCGAAGCCCTGTGGCGTGGTGAGACGGTGCGCTCCAGCGTTGGCCTCAAACTGCTGTTGCCCGAGCGGTTTGAACGCGAAACCGTACAAGCATTGGATGGCCTGAGCTTGGACAGGCTGGACGTGGAATGCACCGACTACACGCCTGCACCGCACCTGCTGAGCGCCGACCACAGCCAGGCTCCGATGAGCGAGGTGCTGGTGAGCGATTTGCTCAAGAGCAATTGTTTGGTGACGGGCCAGCCCGACTGGGCCAGTGTGCAAATTGCCTACACGGGCGCGCCCATCGACCACGCGGGCTTGTTGCGTTACTTGGTGAGCTTTCGCAACCACAATGAGTTCCACGAGCAGTGTGTGGAACGCATCTTTATGGACGTGTGGACACGCTGCAAGCCGCTCAAGCTTAGCGTGTACGCCCGTTACACGCGCCGGGGCGGGTTGGACATCAACCCTTGGCGCAGCAGCCACCCGCAGCAGCCACCGGCCAACGTGCGCACCGCGCGCCAATAACGGCGAACTTGCGGTAGCAGCCCGCCAATGGCGGCAGGCCATGCCACTTTAGGGCAGCCGGAAGATGGCCACCGCACGGTGCAGGCTGTCGGTGCCTTGGCTCAACTGGTGGGCCGCTGCGCTGGACTGTTCTACCAGCGCGGCGTTTTGGTGCGTCACGTTGTCGAGTTGGGTCACAGCAATGTTGACCTCGGCAATGCCTTGCGACTGCTCTTGCGTGGCGGTGCTGATGTGGTCGGCCAAGTCGCTCATTTTGCGCACCTCGTCGGCCAGCGTGTCGATGGTGCTGGCGGTGTCGTTCATCTGGCGCGCGCTGTGGTTGACTTGTTCCACCGATTGGCCAATCAGGGTGTGGATCTCTTTGGCTGCATTGGCGCTGCGTTGGGCCAGTGCGCGCACTTCCGAGGCCACCACGGCAAAGCCCCGGCCTTGCTCGCCCGCGCGGGCCGCTTCCACGGCGGCGTTGAGGGCCAGAATGTTGGTTTGGAACGCGATGCTTTCGATGGTGCCGATGATTTCGCTCATTTTTTGCGATGAGCGTTCCATTTCTTGCATGGATTGGCTCACCACCTTCAGCATGGATTGCCCTCGGGTGGCCACCGTGCTGCTGTGGTGCGATTGTTGGGCCACTTGTTGCGCCGCGTCGGCGGTGTTGCGTACGGTGTTGGAGACTTTCTCCATGGCCGAAGCGGTTTTTTCGAGGCTGGTGGCCTGGGCTTCGGTGCGGTGCGACAAGTCGGTGCTGCCCGAGGCAATTTCTTGTGCCGAGCGGCTAAAGCCATCCACCTCGCTGCGCACATCACCAATCACGGCCCGCAGGTTGACTTGCACCTGTGCCAGGTTGCGCACCAGCGAGTACATGGGTTCGGGGTAGTGGTTGTCGATTTGCGTGGTCAGGTTGCAACTGGCCATGTCGCTGGCAAATTCATTGGCGTGCTCAATGGCTTGCACCAAGTGCGCTTTGAACCACAGCAAAATACCGCCTGCACCCAGCGACAGCGCCAGAAACTGTGCCCCGGTTTCTGCCATGCCGCTCAAACCCAGCAGGCCCGGTGCCAAGCCCAACAGCGTCATCAGCAACAGGCCGCTGCCCAGACGCTGGGTGCTGTTGAGGTGTTTGTAGCCATCGAGCCAGCCGCGCCAGCCCAAACGGCGTACATGGCCCGCGACCAAGGTGGCGGTGGGGCGGCCTGTCTCGCGTTCGCGGTTGACTTGGGCGTACAGCGCCTCAGCGGCTTGAATTTGTGCCCGTGTGGGTTTGGTGCGCACCGACAGGTACGCTATGGGCTTTTTGCCCTGCATGATGGGCGTGACGTTGGCGATGACCCAATAGTGATCGCCGTTTTTGCGCCGGTTTTTGACCAGTCCAGTCCAGGGTTTGCCCCGCCCAATGGTTTGCCACAAATCCTTGAAGCCTTCCGGCGGCATGTCGGGGTGGCGGATCAAATTGTGGTTTTGGCCAATCAGTTGGTCGTGCTCATAACCACTGACGTTGACAAACGCTTTGTTGCAGTGCGTGATGTAGCCTCGCGTGTCGGTGGTGGAGACCAGCATCTCGTGACCGGGGTAATCGTACTCGCGCTGGGTGACGGGAAGGTTAAGTTTCATCGACAAAACAGAGGAGAGCCGCAGGGCGTGGTTTCAGGCCGCTGTACGCTGTGGTGGGTGGGCCGCGCCCCAAAAATATGACAATGCGTTGATATTTTGCTCTGCATTATCATTCCGAAACCAGCTTGCGCGCCAGTTCCACCGAGCTTTTGGCTTGGTATTTGCGCATTAGGCGGGCGCGGTAGATGTCAACGGTGCGTGGACTGATGCCCAGTACCTTGCCTATTTCTTTGGCGGTGTGGCCTTTGAGTACCAATGCCGCTACCTCGCGTTCGCGGGCGGTGAGTTCGGCGCTGACCGGGCGGCGTGAGCTCAAATCTTCAAAACTCCAGATGCCGCCCGCGTGCGGGTCGGTGCGATCAAAGGCGCGGCCTGTCACGTGGCACCAAAAGGTTTGGCCTTTGAAGCGGCCATCGACCCGGCGCATGATGCGGTCGTCGGCATAGTGCCCGTGTGCGTTCAAAATGGGGCTGATGCGTTCGCCGGTGCGTTCGAATTCGCTGGCGCTGGGGTACAAAATTTGGAAGCTTTTGCCGATGAGTTGTTCGCGGCTGGCCCCAAACATGTCGCACAAGGCTTGGTTGCAGTCCACCATGGTGCGGTGGTACGACAGCACCAGCCCTACGGGGGCCAGATCGAAGGCGCGCTGGTAATCCACCACTGGCACGGTGGTCAAAGAGGCCAGGGACATGGGCACAAGGTGTATAAGGGTTGGTGTGTAGGCAATACTGCGTATGTCTGCGCGTAGTATCGTATGCGTTTTTCGGGCTTTCCAACAGGAGACTTTAAGCAATGAACAAGGTATATCCGAGTGCCGCAGCGGCGCTGGAGGGTGTGGTGGCCGATGGCCAGTTGATCGCTGTGGGCGGTTTTGGCCTGTGCGGCATCCCAGAGGCGCTGATTGACGCGCTGCGCGACAGCGGTGTCAAGAACCTGACCGCCATTTCCAACAACGCGGGCGTGGACGGTTTTGGCCTGGGCAAGTTGCTGGAAACACGCCAGATCAAAAAGATGATCTCTTCCTACGTGGGCGAGAACAAGGAGTTCGAGCGCCAGTACCTGGCCGGTGAACTGGAACTCGAATTCACGCCGCAAGGCACGCTGGCCGAAAAGCTGCGCGCCGGCGGCGCGGGCATTCCGGCTTTCTTCACCAAAACCGGTGTGGGCACGCTGGTGGCCGAGGGCAAGGAACACCGTGAGTTCAACGGTGAAACCTACATCATGGAACATGGTTTGTTCCCCGAAGTGGCGCTCATCAAGGCCGATGTGGCCGACAAATCGGGCAACCTGCGCTTTAACCTGACCGCGCGTAACTTCAACCCCGCCGCTGCCACCGCTGGCAAGATTTGCATTGTGGAGGTGGAGCGCATTGTGGAAACGGGTGACATTGCACCCGATGACGTACACCTGCCCGGTATTTACGTCCACCGCATCGTGGTCAACCCGACCCCCGAAAAGCGCATTGAAAAGCGCACCACGCGCGAACGCAAAGTTTAAGGAGCTGGTAGAACATGGCCTGGAACCAAGACCAAATGGCCGCACGTGCGGCACAAGAACTGCAAGACGGCTTTTACGTCAACCTCGGCATCGGCATCCCCACCCTGGTGGCCAACCATGTGCCCAACGACATTGAAGTCTGGCTGCAAAGCGAAAACGGCATGTTGGGCATTGGCCCATTCCCGTACGACGATGAAGTCAATGCCGACCTCATCAACGCGGGCAAGCAAACCGTGACCACCATCAAAGGTTCGTCCATTTTTGGTTCGGATCAGAGCTTTGCCATGATCCGTGGCGGCAAGATCAACCTCTCGATTCTGGGCGCGATGCAAGTCACGGCCTGCGGCGATTTGGCCAACTGGATGATTCCGGGCAAGATGGTCAAGGGCATGGGCGGCGCGATGGACTTGGTCGCCGGTGTCAAGCGCGTGATTGTGCTGATGGAACACGTGGCCAAGAAAAAAGACGGTACCACCGACCTGAAGATCCTGCCGCAATGCACCCTGCCGCTGACGGGCAAGGGCGTGGTAGACCGCATCATCACCGATT
The DNA here is from genome assembly GCA_048860285.1 of Macromonas sp. Taxonomy (GTDB): domain Bacteria; phylum Pseudomonadota; class Gammaproteobacteria; order Burkholderiales; family Burkholderiaceae_C; genus Macromonas_A. Next base: position 8,220 of record JBLIZX010000229.1, read on the forward strand.
TGGGCGTGATGGACGTGACCCCCGAAGGCCTGAAGCTGGTGGAGTTGGCCGACGGCGTGACCCGCGAGGAAATCCAGAGCAAGACCGGCGTGCCGCTGCT
>JBLIZX010000230.1:0-5005 GCA_048860285.1 Macromonas sp.
GTGGATGGGGGGGTCTTGCACGACAGGGCCAGTTACCGTTATTTTTGGCAGGTGTTGGAGAGGGCGCACCAGACCGGTTGCGCCCTGCCGGCATTGGCCCAATCCTTTTTTTAAATCCGGGTCTCGTTGGGCGACCCAGGAGCAATACACATGTCGAAATCTTATGGTCTGAAGTGGGTGTGCGCGTTGACCAGCGCTGCATGTCTGGCCACATCCGCTATGGCCGCCACACCATCCACATCTTCGTCGCGCAGCAAGACCAGCGTCAGCCAGTCGGCCAAAGCCAAGGTGAAGGTGTCCTCGCGCAGCAAGGCCGTCAAGGTGGCCAAGCTGGGTGCGGTGGGTGCCGCTGGCGTGGCCGGTGGTGCCGCGCTGGCCAGTATGTCCTCGTCGCGTGTGGCTGCGCCGTTGAGCGAGGCTGAGCAGGCCATTGCCGCCAATGTGCACGTGGGTGAGCTGCCGTGCGAGCTGGGCCAAAAGGTGAGCTTGCGCGCTGACCCCGACGCGCCGGGCTACTTTCGCATGTCGCCCAAGGGCGAGCGTTTCCACATGCGTCCGGTGCAAAGCAGCACCGGTGCGGTGCGTCTGGAAGATGCGGCCCAGGGCGCGGTCTGGATCCAGTTGGCCAACAAATCCATGCTGATGAGCCAAAAGCAAGGCCGCCGTCTGGCCGACGAGTGTGCCAGCCCCGAGCAGCAAGCGGCTGCGGTGGCCCTCAAGGCCAACCCCATCAATCTGCTGGACGGCGCTGCCGCTGGCAGCCCGCGTTCAAACTGAACAACAACGTTTTTTTAATGGAGTGTGTTGATGTTGCAAGCCTACCGTGAACATGTGGCCGAGCGCGCCGCGCTGGGTATTCCGCCGCTGGCGCTGGACGCTAAACAAGTGGCCGAGCTGATCGAACTGATCAAGAACCCGCCGGCAGGTGAAGAAGCGTTCCTGCTGGAGTTGCTGACGCACCGCGTGCCTCCGGGCGTGGACGATGCCGCCAAAGTCAAGGCCAGCTTTTTGGCCGCTGTGGCACACGGCGACATTGCGGTGGGCTTGATTTCCAAGACCAAGGCCACCGAGCTGCTGGGCACCATGGTGGGTGGCTACAACGTCAAACCGCTGATCGACCTGCTGGACGACGCTGAAGTGGCCGACGTGGCCGCTGAAGGTCTGAAGAAAACGCTGTTGATGTTTGATGCCTTCCACGATGTGGCAGAAAAGGTGCAAGCAGGTAACGCCAAGGCCAAGGAAGTGATGCAGTCTTGGGCCGATGCCGAGTGGTTCCTGAGCCGTCCGGAAGTCGCACAGAAGATCACCGTGACCGTGTTCAAGGTGCCGGGTGAGACCAACACCGACGATCTGTCGCCCGCTCCCGACGCTTGGAGCCGCCCGGACATTCCGATGCACTACCTGGCGATGTTGAAGAACACCCGCCCGGATGCCGCTTTCAAGCCCGAAGAAGACGGCAAGCGCGGCCCGATGCAGTTCATTGAAGACCTAAAGAAGAAGGGCAACCTCGTGGCCTACGTGGGCGACGTGGTGGGTACCGGTTCCAGCCGCAAGTCGGCCACCAACAGCGTGATCTGGGCCACGGGCGAAGACATTCCGTTTGTGCCCAACAAGCGTTTTGGTGGTGTGACTTTGGGCGGCAAAATCGCTCCGATTTTCTTCAACACGCAAGAAGACTCTGGTTCGCTGCCGATCGAAGTGGACGTGTCCAAGCTGGAAATGGGCGACGTGATCGACGTGCTGCCCTATGAAGGCAAGCTGCTCAAGAACGGCGAAACCGTGGCCGAATTCGCGCTCAAGAGCGATGTGCTGCTGGACGAAGTGCGCGCTGGTGGCCGTATCAACCTGATCATTGGTCGCAGCCTGACCGGCAAGGCCCGTGAATTCTTGGGTCTGCCGGCTTCGACCGTGTTCCGCCTGCCGCAAGCACCGGCTGCCACCAACGCCGGTTTCACGCTGGCGCAAAAAATGGTTGGCCGCGCCTGTGGCCTGCCGGTGGTCGATGGCAACCAGCAAGGTATCCGTCCGGGCACCTACTGCGAGCCCAAGATGACCACCGTGGGTTCGCAAGACACCACTGGCCCCATGACCCGCGACGAGCTGAAGGATTTGGCTTGCTTGGGCTTTAGCGCCGATTTGGTGATGCAATCGTTCTGCCACACCGCCGCTTACCCCAAGGCTGTGGACGTGAAGATGCACCGCGAACTGCCCAACTTCATCAGTAGCCGTGGCGGCGTGGCACTGCGTCCGGGCGATGGCGTGATCCACAGCTGGCTCAACCGCCTGCTGTTGCCCGATACCGTGGGCACCGGCGGTGACTCGCACACCCGTTTCCCGATTGGTATTTCCTTCCCGGCAGGCTCTGGTTTGGTGGCTTTTGGTGCCGCCACCGGTGTGATGCCGCTGGACATGCCCGAGTCGGTGCTGGTGCGCTTCAAGGGCGAAATGCAGCCGGGCGTGACCCTGCGCGATTTGGTGCACGCCATTCCGCTGTATGCCATCAAGGCCGGTTTGCTGACCGTTGAGAAGAAGGGCAAGAAGAACATTTTCTCGGGCCGCGTGCTGGAAATTGAAGGCCTGCCGGATCTGAAGGTTGAGCAAGCGTTTGAGTTGTCCGACGCATCCGCTGAGCGTTCTGCCGCCGGTTGCACCATCAAGCTCAACCCCGAGCCGATCAAGGAATACCTGCAATCCAACATTGTTCTGATGAAGAACATGATTGCCGACGGTTACCAAGACAAGCGCACGCTGGAGCGTCGCATCAAGGCCGTGGAAGCTTGGTTGGCCAACCCGGAACTGCTGGAAGCCGACAAGGATGCCGAATACGCCGCCGTGATCGAGATTGATCTGGCCGACATCAAAGAGCCGATTGTGTGCTGCCCGAACGATCCGGACGATGCCAAGTTCATGTCGGAAGTGGCTGGTACCAAGATCGACGAAGCCTTCATCGGTTCGTGCATGACCAACATTGGTCACTTCCGAGCCGCAGCCAAGGTGTTGGGTGGTGCGCGCGACATTCCCGTCAAGCTGTGGGTGGCCCCGCCGACCAAGATGGACGAGTCTGAGCTGATCAAAGAAGGCCACTACGCCACTTTTGGTTCTGCCGGTGCCCGCACCGAAATGCCGGGCTGCTCGCTGTGTATGGGCAACCAAGCGCAAGTGCGCGAAGGCGCGACCGTGATGTCCACTTCGACCCGCAACTTCCCGAACCGCTTGGGCAAGAACACCAACGTGTTCTTGGGCTCTGCGGAACTGGCAGCGGTGTGTTCCAAGTTGGGCCGTATCCCGACCGTGGCCGAGTACCACGAAGCGGTGGGCACGGTGAACAAGGACGCTGGCAGCATCTACAAGTACTTGAATTTCGACCAGATTGAAGAGTACGCTGAAACCGCCAAGGGCGTGACCGTTTGAACAACGGTGCCACACCCCTGAGGTAGCACAAGATGGCCCCGCAAGGGGCCATTTTCTTTTTTGGGGGGATGATCGATCAGGCGTGCAGCCGGGGCCAATGCAGCAGCACGCTGAAGCCGGTGGTGGTGTCGGGCAGTTCTACGCTGCCACCGTGGGCTTGCAGCACCAAGTCGGCCAGCATCAGCCCCAAACCGCTGAGGCCACTGCCGGGGGTGTAGTCGTGTTGTTGCAGGGCTTGGCGCAGGTGGGCCAAGGTGTCGGCGGGGCAGCCGTGGCCGTTGTCGTGCAAGTGCAGTGCTTGTATTCCATCGGGTGTGGCGGCAGCCGCGTGGATGCGAATTTGCGTGGCCCCGTGCTGGCGCGCGTTGTCGAGCAGGTTCATCAGCACGGCGGCCAGCAGGTCGGGGTCGGCGTACAGCATGGGGTCTTCTTCGGTGAGGATTTCGAGACCATCACCGTGCGACCACGGTGCCAGCAGCACCGACAAGGGCACGGTTTGCCATTGTGGTTCGGTGCCGCTGCGGAACATGGTGAGCAAGGCTTGCATGACGCGGCTCAAGCGTTGGCTGGCTTGCCGGGCGCGGCCCAAGCGGGGTTGCAATGCCACGGGGGCTTCTTTGACGGCGATGGCCAATTGGGCATCGATACCCGCCAGGGGTGTGCGCAGGGCGTGCGCCGCGTGTGCGGTGAAAGCGCGTTCGCTGCGAAAGCGTTGTGCCAAGCGTTGCCCCATTTCGCGCACGGCTTGGACGATGGGTTCGAGTTCGGCGCGTTCGGCGTTGGCCAAATTGGTGGCGGGTTGCAGTGGGTCGTAGTGCTGCACCGCTTGCGACAGGCGTTGCAGCGGTTGCAACTCTTGACGCAGGCGCAGGCTCAGCAGCAGCGTGGCCACGCCTCCTGCCAGCACCGCACTGATCAGGGTGTAGAGCAACGATTCGGTGCGCGCGTCGTAGCGTTCGCTTTCGCTTTGGGCCACCAGCAAAAAGCGCGTGGGGCTGTGCTGGAAACCCAGGGTCACAATGCGCCATTCACCGTTGGGGCTGTGGCTGGTGTGTGCAATCGGCTGGAGTTGCAGTGCCGTGGTGGGGGCTTTGTCCGAACGGCGCAACACTTGGCCGCTTTGGTTGTCGATGATTTGCCAGATCAGGTGTTCTTCGTATTCGGTGTGGGGTTGGTTGGGGTAATTGTGGTGCGGTGTGGTGGGGTTGGCCAGCACGTTGTGGATGATTTCAGCCGATTCCCGCAGGCCTTGGTCCATCAGTTCGTTGATTTCGTGCCCGATCACCCGCCACACCACCACACCCATCAGCACGCAAGAGCACAGCGACATCCACAGCAGCGTGCGGGTGACGCGGTGGCGGATGGAGGGCAGCGGTGGAATGTGTGGGTTCATCATTCGGGCGCGGGCACCCGATAACCCAGGCCACGTATGGTTTCGATGGCGTGTTTGCCAAGTTTGCTGCGCAGTTTGAAGACGTGGACTTCGAGGGCGTTGCTGGCCAAGTCGCTGTCAAAGCCGCACACCAAGGCTTCGAGGTCGCTTTTGGAGACGATGCGTCCGGCGCGCAGCACCAGAGCTTCCCAGATGGCCCAT
>JBLIZX010000231.1:0-6998 GCA_048860285.1 Macromonas sp.
CCACCGAGATCAACACATCGTCGGCGGGCGACAAATCGGCGGTACCACCCCAGGCCAAGCAGGCGCGCTGGTCGCGCACGATGTCGCTGAGGCGTTCCAGCGGCAGCTCCACATTGGCCAGGACTTCCATCGTATCGGCGGTACCAGCGGGCGAGGTGATGGCCCGCGACGAGGTTTTGGGACACACCAACCCGTGCGCGGCGGCAATGGGCACCACCAGCATAGAGGTGCGATTGCCAGGCACGCCGCCGATGCAGTGCTTGTCCACCACCAGCCGTTCGCGCCAATCCAAATGGCGGCCACTGGCCACCATCGCTTCGGTCAGAAAATAAATTTCTTCGCGGTCCAGCTCGCTCCGGCTACTGGCTACCACAAACGCCGAGAGTTCAATTTTGGAATAGCGGTGCTCGGCAATGTCGCGCACGATGGAACGGAAATCGTCACGCCCCAACCGCTCGCCGGCAATTTTGCGGTGCAGGGCAGCCATCGAAGCCGGGGTTTCGGCCTGCGCGATGGTCACCGCCTCTCCGCCCTGCCCCCCCAGTTGGTCAAACGCGTCTTCAGACAACCCTACCTCGTGGCATTGCACAATGTGCGGGTCGGTGGTGACGTGCAAGGTGGCCAGAATGTGCCGGTCACCCACCCGTACTTCCACTTTGGACAACGCCTGAAAACCTTCAGCGCGGTAGGTGGCGCAATCGCGGTGCAGGTAGGCCACGTTTTCACGGTAGGTGTCGATGGCCACGCGGCGCAGTCGCAACGCAGCGTCGGGCCCGGCCGGTGGGGTGAGTGCGTCTGAAGCGGCAGGCATGGGCAAAGCTCACACGGTGGATTAAAACGGTAGCGCGGGACCCGCGTAGAGTTGCGGCACGTCCAACAACGATTCGCCCAGTGCCGCCATCGCCCAGTTGCGGCCCCAGCGCAAAGGCCCACGGGCATGGAAAATGGTGCCGTTGCGCCGCGCACGGGTTTGCACCCAGGCGTTGCGTTGCCAACGGCTGATGGCCCAGCGTTGCAGCAACGCAGGTACGTCTTGCAACGCACCGGGCGTGCTGGCACATTGGCCCAATGCCCAAGCGTCTTCCAGCGCCATGGCTGCGCCTTGGGCCAGGTAGGGTGGCATGGGATGGGCTGCATCGCCCAACAGTCCAATGCAGCCTTGCGCGTGTTCAGCGGCACTGCGCATGGGCGGGCGCAGATACAAGGGCCACAAGCGCCACTGCGGCACCGCGTGCAGCACAGCGTTTAAGTCGGAGGCCACACGGCCCAAAGCGCGTTGCAAATCGGTGGCGTGGGCGGTGTGGTCCCAGTGTGCAGCTCCAGCGTGCCAAGCACCATGCACAATCACCACCACGTTGAGGTATTCGCCAGAACGCACCGGGTAATGCACGGCGTGCAGGCGCGGCCCCAACCAGACGTTGACGCTGTGCTCCACCTGTGCGCGCAACAGCGCAGGCAAACGGTGCATGGGCAACAAGCCCCGGTAAGCCAAATGACCGCTGAACACCGGCGGCGGCTCGCGGTGCAACAAGGGGCGCACCGTGCTCCACAAACCATCGCACCCCAACAACATGTCGGCTTGAAAGGTGGCACCAGCCTCGGTGCCCAGTTGCACCGACCGCGCATCGGTGTGCCATTGCTGCACACGTTGGTTCAGTTGCAAGTCCACCCGGCCAGTTTGGCGCACCGCTTGCAGCAACAACTGGTGCAAATCGGCACGGTGGATGGTGGCGTAAGGAAACCCATAACGTTGCCGTGCGCGTGCGCCCAAACGCAGTTGGCCCAGTTCAGACCCCGCTTGGGCATCACGCACCAACAAGCGTTCGGGGAAGGCGGCACAGCCTGCCACGTCCACCCCCAAACCCCAACTGTGCAACACACGCATGGCGTTGGAACCCAACTGGATACCCGCCCCCACTTCAGAAAACGCGCTGGCCTGTTCCAGCAACACCAGTTTAAGCGCCGGGTCGGCCTGAGCCAGTGCCAGTGCGGCCCCCAAGCCCGCAATACCGCCACCCACCACCACGCCACACACAGGAGCCCGTTGCAGGGTCATGGCTTAGCGCAGTGCGCCCATGTGTTGTTGCTGTGACAGGCGCAACGTGCTTTCGGCCACACCCGCCCCAAAGCGTTTGACCAAACGCTCGGCCACGTTTTCGCGTTGGGTGTAATCGATGATGTCTTCGGCCTTGACCACTTCACGTGCTACGTGGTCTAAACTGCCCAAGCCATCGGCCAAGCCCAGTTTGACCGCCGTTTGACCGCTCCAGACCAAACCGCTGAAGGTTTCGGGCGTAACTTTGAGGCGCTCACCACGCCCTTGTTTGACGACGCTGATAAATTGTTCGTGAATTTCGTTCAGCATGTTTTGGGCGATGGCACGGTGTTCTGGACTTTGTGGACTGAACGGATCCAAAAAGCCTTTGTGGTTGCCCGCCGTCAGCAAACGGCGCTCCACGCCCACTTTGTCCAACAAGCCGGTAAAACCAAAGCCATCCATCAACACCCCAATGCTGCCCACCAAACTGGCTTTGTCCACGTAAATGGCATCGGCGGCGGCGGCGATGTAGTACGCTGCCGAAGCGCAAGTTTCTTCCACCACGGCATACACGGGCTTTTTGTGCAGTTGCTTCAAACGCACAATTTCGTCGTTGATGATGCCCGCCTGCACCGGACTGCCACCGGGCGAGTCGATCAGCAGCACCACAGCGCGCGCGCCTTTGTCGTCAAACGCGGAGCGCAGCGAAGCCAAAATATTGGTGGCGTTGGCCTCGGTGTCAGAGGCAATTTCACCCCGAATTTCGATCAGTGCCGTATGCGGGCTGCTGTCGGGCACCACTTGGGGCACCTGCCGGTACACCAGCCACAACACCGCCAACAACACCCCCAGCCACAGCAGACGCAGCGTCACCCGCCAACGGCGGGCGGCTTTTTGTTCGTTGAGCGAAGCAAAGGCCAAACGCTCCAGCGTTTCGCGCTCCCAGCTCAAGGCAGGACGCGGCTGAGGGGCCGGGATGGTATCAATGACGGGATCGGGAGATTGTTCTTGCATAAACCGGAAAAAAACAAAGCGCAACAGTGTGCAGCCGCTATTGTCGCCTGCACGCTGCACCGCGTGGACAATACGGCCATGACTTTGTTGCAAAACGACCTCTCCTCCGCCCCCACCACGGGCCAGCGCGCGCTGGTGCTGGGTTCGACATCGCGTTACCGGCGCGAACTGTTGCAGCGTTTTGGCCTGCCGTTTGACGTGGTGGGGCCCCACGTGGACGAAACCCCACAACCCAACGAAGCCCCGGCCGCACTGGCACAACGTCTGGCGCTGGCCAAGGCGCAAGCCGTGGCGGCGCAGCGGCCCGAGGCCATCGTCATCGGCAGCGACCAAGTGGCCGACCTGCACGGCCAGCCCTTGGGCAAACCGGGCACGCACGAGCGCGCCGTGGCACAACTGCGCCAGATGAGCGGCCAGACCGTGTTGTTCCAGACCGCCGTGGCCGTGGTGTGCGCTGCCACCGGCTTGGCAGCGTGCGAACTGGCCGTGGTGCGCGTGGTGTTCCGCGATTTGACCGATGCCGAGATTGAACGCTACTTACGCGCCGAACAGCCCTACGACTGCGCAGGCAGCGCCAAGAGCGAAGGGCTGGGCATCACACTGCTGGATCACATCGACAACGACGACCCCACCGCGCTGATTGGCCTGCCGCTGATCCGCACCGCCCGCCTGCTGCGCCAAGCTGGACTGCAACTGCCCTGAAGTACACCTCCCATGAGCACCACTACACCCAAAGGCACCCTGTATCTGGTGCCCACACCGCTGGACTTTGGTTGCGACACCGATGCGGGCTTGACCACCGCCCTGCCCGCCCACACGCTGCACGTGGCCGCAGGCCTGACGCACTGGATCACGGAAAACGCCAAAAGCACCCGCGCCTTCCTCAAGCGCGTGGGCACACACACGCCGCTGGCCGCACCATTACAAGAGCAGCGCATCACCGAGTTGCCGCGCGAAGTCCACAAAAAGGGCGACCACACCAGCGCCAGCGGTTTTGATGCAAAACCCCTGCTGGCCGCCGCGCTGCAAGGACACAGCATTGGACTGGTGAGCGAAGCCGGGATGCCCGCCATTGCCGACCCCGGTGCCTCGGTGGTGCGGGCCGCACACGCATTGGGCCTGCCCGTGGTGCCGCTGGTGGGGCCGGTATCGTTGATGCTGGCACTGGCGGCCAGCGGGCTCAACGGCCAGAACTTTGCCTTTGTGGGCTACTTGCCACAAGACGCGGCCACGCGCGCACAACGCCTGCGCGAGCTGGAAGCCACCAGCCACAAAACCGGGCAAACCCAACTTTTTATTGAGACCCCATACCGCAACGCTGCCCTGCTGCAAGGCCTGCTGGCCACGCTCAAGCCCCAGACCCGGCTGGCCGCCTGCTGTGGCCTGACGCTGCCCACGCAAGCCATCCACAGCGCCACCGTGGCCGACTGGCGCAAGCACACCCCCCAACTGCCGCTGGATCTGCCCACCGTGTGGGCATTTGGCAGCTAGGCAGAATCGTCAACATCGGCCACCGGCAGGGCCGGGATGGGAGCCGTTGGCCGATTTGCTGGCCGCGCAGCGGACTGATGAGGCCGGCGGCTTCCTCCCCGGCCCTGCCTTACCCGCTGCAAGCTGCGATCAGTGCTGAATCAATGGCGGAAGTGGCGCACGCCGCTGAACACCATGGCCACGCCGCGTTCGTTCGCGGCATCAATCACCTCTTGGTCGCGCATGGAGCCGCCCGGCTGGATCACGCAAGTGGCACCGTGGTCTACCACCACATCCAGGCCGTCGCGGAACGGGAAGAACGCGTCGCTGGCCACAGCTGTGCCTTGCAGGCTCAAACCGGCATGACCGGCCTTGATGCTGGCAATGCGGGCCGAATCCAGACGGCTCATCTGGCCCGCACCCACGCCCATCGTCATGCCACCCTTGCAGAACACAATGGCGTTGCTCTTGACGTACTTGGCCACGTTCCAGGCAAACAGCAGGTCGTTCAACTCTTCAGGGGTGGGCTGCTTGATCGTGACCACTTTCAAGTCGGCCAGTTGCAGCTCGTGGTTGTCGGCGGACTGCACCAGCAGGCCCGAACCCACGCGCTTGGTTTCCAGCGCGTTGCGCACTTGTGCGTAGTCGGCGGGCAGCGCAATCTTCATCAAGCGCACGTTGACCTTGGACTTGAACACCTCCAGCGCCTCGGCGCTGAAGTCTGGGGCCATCAGCACTTCCACAAACTGCTTGCTCACGGCTTCGGCAGCGGCCTTGTCCACCGGGCGGTTGAAGGCGATGATGCCGCCAAACGCGCTGGTCGGGTCGGTCTGAAAAGCCTTGCTGTAGGCTTCAAACGGATGAGCACCGACGGCCACGCCGCACGGGTTGGCGTGCTTGACGATGACGCAAGCCGGCGCTTCAAAGCTCTTAACGCATTCCCAAGCCGCATCGGCATCGGCAATGTTGTTGTAGCTCAGTTCCTTGCCTTGCAGTTGCACGCCGGTGGCCAACGAACCAGCAGCGGGGGCCAGATCGCGGTACCAAGCGGCTTGCTGGTGGCTGTTCTCGCCGTAGCGCAGGTCTTGCACCTTGACGTACTGCTCGTTGAACTGGCCCGGGAACTGGGCGCGCTCGGGCACGTAGGTTTCGCTCAATTCATCGGCGTTGAGTTGCACGCTGGAGAGGTAGTTGCTGATGGCACCGTCGTACTGGCTGATGCGGTTGAACGCCGCCACCGACAGCGAGAAACGCAGCGCATCGCTCAACTTGCCGTTGGCCTTGAGTTCGGCCAGCACAGCGGGGTACTGGTCGGCGGCGGTCACCACGCCCACGTCTTTCCAGTTCTTGGCGGCGGAGCGCACCATGGCCGGGCCACCAATGTCGATGTTCTCAATGGCATCGGCCAGCGTGCAACCCGCCTTGGCCACGGTGGCTTCAAACGGGTACAGGTTGACCACCAGCAGGTCGATGGTGCCAATGCCATGCTCTTGCAGCGCGGCCATGTGTTCGGGCACATCGCGGCGGGCCAGCAAGCCGCCATGCACAAACGGGTGCAGGGTCTTGACGCGGCCGTCCAGCATCTCCGGGAAGCCGGTGACCTCGGCCACTTCGGTCACGGGTAGGCCGTTGTCGGCCAACAGCTTGGCGGTACCGCCGGTGGAAATGAGTTGCACACCCAGCGCGTGCAGTTCGCGTGCCAGATCGAGCACGCCGGTTTTGTCGGAGACCGAAAGAAGAGCTTTCATGGGGGAGATTCCAGAAGTTCAAGAAAATGTCACAAGGACGCGAAAACGGGGCACATGGGGCGGGCGCGGCGGACGGGTTCAGTCCAACAGGCCGTGCTGGCGCAGCTTTTTGTGCAGGGTGTTGCGGTTGAGGCCCAACCACTGCGCCGCGCGCGACTGGTTGTGGCCAGTGCGGGCCATCACCACTTCCAGCAGCGGTTTTTCCACCGCGCGCAACAGCATGCCGTGCAGGTCGGTGGGCGTGGTGTCGCCCAAGTCTTTCAGATAGGTTTCGAGGTGGATACGCACCGATTCGTGCAGCGAGGGCGTGGTCGTCATGGCAACGCAGGGGTGGGGGCAGCGGCAAAGAACCCGCGCACACAATCCAATTGAGCGTCGCAGTCCTCAATTTGGTTGATGCGTTCGCGGAACGCCGCCACCGTCGCCGCATCGCCCGGCAGTGCGCGGGCGTACCAGCCCAAGTGCTTGCGGGCGGTGCGCACGCCGGTGTATTCGCCGTAGAGCGCGTAGTGGTCGTGCAGGTGTTCCAGCATCCAGTGTTGCAGCTCCTGTGGTGTGGGCGCGGGCAAGTGCTGGCCAGTGGCCAAAAAATGCGCCACCTCGCGGAAAATCCAAGGCCGCCCTTGCGCGGCACGGCCTATCATGATGGCATCACAGCCCGTGGCTTGCAGCACGGCTCGGGCCTGTTCGGGCGTGTTGATGTCGCCATTGGCCACCACCGGAATGCC